>JAYEJC010000067.1:0-4161 GCA_034660335.1 Campylobacterota bacterium | reverse complement strand
ATGGGAACTAGTCACAAATCAAAATTACAAAAATCATTTAACTAAATATCTAGTTTAATCAATCGATAAAACTAATTAGATACAATTACAATTAAAACTACAAAAATCAACAAAGTGAAACCTATGTCAAATAATGAAACACCACAATTTACCCATCTACATCTACATACAGAATACTCAATGCTCGATGGTGCAAATAAGATAAAAGCACTAGCAAAAAAAGTAAAAGAGTTAGGTATGAATAGTGTTGCTATGACTGATCATGGTAATATGTTTGGTACTATTGATTTTTATAATACTATGAGAAAAGAGGGTATCAAACCTATTATTGGTATGGAGGCTTATATCCACAACCAAGATGAGATAGGGGATAAGACCACAAAACAAAGATTTCACCTATGTTTATATGCAAAAAATGATATAGGATATAAAAATCTTATGTTTTTAAGCTCACAAGCTTATATGCACGGGTTTTATTATTATCCACGAATAAACAAAAAACTCCTAAGAGAAAATAGCGAAGGTTTAGTATGTAGTGCAGCTTGTCTACAAGGGGAGATAAACTGGCACCTAAATCTTAAAAATGAACGAAATGTAAAAAATGGTGCAAAAGGATATGATGAAGCAAAAAAAATTGCTTTGGAATACAAGGATATCTTTGGAGATGATTTTTATCTGGAGATTATGCGACATGGTATTGTAGATCAGCACTATATAGATAAACAGATTATACAAATATCTATTGAAACAGGTATAAAAATAGTAGCAACAAATGATACACACTATACAAATCCAAAAGATGCAGAAGCCCATGAAGCTTTTATGTGTATAGCTATGAATAAACTATATGATGACCCAAATAGAATGCGTCATAGTGTACATGAATTTTATGTAAAATCACCAGCAGAGATAGCAAAGCTATATGCAGATATCCCAGAAGCGATTGAAAATACTCAAGAGATAGTAGAAAAGTGCAACCTAGAGATAAAGCTAGGAGATCCAACACCACCAAACTTCAAGTTTACAAGAGAGAAAGCACTTTTAAATAATTTAACACTTCCCGAACCAGATTTAGAATACTCTTTGGAAAACGATAAGGTATTGTTTGTAGATGAGTGTTGGAGAGGTTTAGAAAAGAGACTAGAGATTGTAGATGTTTCAAAACATCAAGAGTACAAAGATAGACTACAAGTTGAGATTGATATCATAAACAATATGAAATTTCCTGGCTATATGCTTATAGTTTGGGATTTTGTTGAGTATGGAAAATCTATAGGGGTACCTGTTGGACCTGGTAGGGGTTCAGCTGCTGGAAGTTTAGTAGCATTTGCATTGAAAATTACAGATATAGATCCTATACCTTATGGGCTTTTATTTGAGAGGTTTTTAAATCCTGAGCGTATATCTATGCCAGATATTGATATGGATTTTTGTCAAGGTAGAAGACAAGAGGTTATTGACTATGTTGTAGACAAATATGGTAGAGCAAATGTTGCACAGATTATCACATTTGGTAAGCTTTTGGCAAAAGGTGTGATAAGAGATGTTGCAAGGGTGCTTGATATGCCTTATGCACAAGCAGATGCCATGGCGAAGCTTATACCAGATGAATTAGGGATAAATCTATCAGATTCTTGGGAGAAAGAACCAAAGATAAAAGAGCTTTGCGATATGGATCCAAAAGCTGCTAGAGTTTGGGAATATTCACTTGCTTTAGAGGGACTGAATAGAAATGCAGGTACTCACGCAGCTGGTGTTGTTATCTCAAATGAAGCATTATGGAAAAAAACACCACTTTTTAAACCATCAGGCTTAGATACACTAGCTACTCAATACAATGGTAAGTATGTAGAAGATGTTGATTTGATTAAATTTGACTTTCTTGGACTTAAAACTCTTACAGTTATTGAGGGTGCTTTACAGCTAATAGAAAAACGACATGGAAAACGAATAGACTTTGTAACAGAAGATGTAAACAATAGTGATGTATATGATCTAATATGTACAGGACATACAATAGGACTATTTCAAATAGAATCAA
The DNA here is from genome assembly GCA_034660335.1 of Campylobacterota bacterium. GTDB lineage: Bacteria > Campylobacterota > Campylobacteria > Campylobacterales > Arcobacteraceae > JAIOSF01. The sequence continues at coordinate 2,120 of JAYEJC010000067.1, read as the reverse complement.
CAGGTATGCAAGATCTTTGTAGAAGACTAAAGCCATCAAATTTTGAGGATATTATAGCCGTACTTGCACTATATAGACCAGGTCCTATGGAGTCTGGGATGCTTGATGATTTTATTGATAGGAAGCATGGTAGAGCTGAAATAAACTACTTTTATGATGAGTTTGATGAACCACTAAGACCGATACTTGAGCCAACATATGGTGTTATTGTGTATCAAGAGCAGGTTATGCAAATAGTACAGGTCATTGGTGGATTTAGTCTAGGTGGTGCAGATTTAGTACGGCGTGCTATGGGTAAAAAGATTGTTGAAGAGATGGATAGACTCAAAGGTGAATTTGCTGATGGTGGGGTCAAAAAAGGGTACAACCGCCAACACTGTGAAGAGCTTTTTGATTTGATTGTTAAGTTTGCTGGATATGGATTCAACAAATCCCACTCAGCTGCTTATGCTATGGTGACATTTTATACCTCTTATTTAAAATGTTATTATCCTACAGAGTTTATGGCTTCACTTCTTACCCTTGAAAAAGATAATACAGATAAAGTTGTTAAGTATGTAGATGAGGTAAAAAGGATGGGATTTGATCTAGTGCCACCTGATATAAATAGATCATATTTAGTTTTTTCAGCTGATACTATTGAAGATGACAAAGAGGTAGTTATATTTGGTATGGGTGCTTTAAAAGGTGCTGGTGATGTTGCGATTAACTCTATTATCAAATCAAGAGAAGAGGGTGAGTTTAAAGATATTAGTGATTTTGTAAGTAGAATAGATAGTAGCAAAGTAAACAAAAGAGTTATAGAAACACTTATAAAATCAGGGGCATTTGATTGTTTTGGGTACTCAAGACATGCTATGTTAAATCACCTAGAGATCATAGTAGAAGCAGCAGGAAAAGCAGCACAAGCTAAAAAAATGGCTGTTGGTAGTTTGTTTGGTGATGATGAAGATATGACAATGATTGAGGTTTCTATTGATCAGTGTGAAGAGTACGAAGATAAAGAGATTTTGGAGTTTGAGAAAGCATCTTTGGGGTTTTATGTATCTGGACATCCTTTGGATCCATATAGATCTACATTTGATGAGATAAAATATACTTTGAGTAGTGAGTTTGATTCTTTAGCAGATGGAAGTGAAACTATTTTGTTAGGGCAGATTGAGGGTATACAAAAAAGAGTATCAAAAAAAGGTTTCCCTTTTGGTATAGCTACTATTATGGATCTTCATGGTAGTTTTGAGCTTATGCTTTTTGAAGATAGAATCAAAGAGCTTGAGGAGGATTTTGACTTAACAAAACCAATTGCATTTAAAGTTGGAGTTAAGATAGATGATTTTGGTACAAAGTTCAATCTTAAAAAAATAGAATCCCTAAAAGAAGCAAAAACAGAAAAACTAAAAAAAGGGAAAAAAGTCGAAAAAATAAAAGAGCCACTAGTAGCTTCTATACAGTTTTCAGATGATGAAAAGATATTGTATGATATTTTTGATATTGTTTCTAAAAATCAAGGTAAAAGAGCTTTGATCTTAACAATAAAATCAAAACTTGGTGATATAGAGTTGGATAGTGGTTATTTTATAAACAATAATGTAGAGGGTATACTAAAAGAGCTACCAGGCGTGGATGTAGCATAGAGTAGTTTTAGCTAGATCCCATCGTCCCCGATGGGAGTGTATATTGTTGTTTAATAATTTTAAAAATAGCAAAATATAGGTATCAATTCCAATCAGAGACGATAGGAACTAGGAAAAATCAGCGTTCCAAGCTTTTCGGAATCTGGACTTTAGTTGCGACTAATGCCAATTTAAGCTTACATTACACCCAGACTAAAGTCGTGGGTTCCGATGTGATTTGCAATTCACTCGCTCCCATCATCCACCAAACTTAACAGTCAAAGCCTTGTAGTCTTTCAAGCTACTCTCTACACTTCTCAAGAATGGTTCAGGTGCATATATAAGTAGATCTTTTATAGAGTGAAATATATCTTTTGGTATGATCTCTTTATAGCTATTTTTATCTTTTGTAACTCCTAGTTTTTGAAGTAAATAATCTTTCTCTTGGCTAGTTAAATCTTGGCAAATATTTTTAAGTATATCCATCCTTGCACGACTACTATCATC
>JAYEJC010000066.1:0-1811 GCA_034660335.1 Campylobacterota bacterium | reverse complement strand
CACGATGGGAACTAGGAAAAACAACTGCTTTGAGTGAGTTGATTATATAGGAGGTAATGGCAGAAGCAGGTGATGAGCCTACTTCAATTTTAAACTAATATAGTTCAACCGCTAGTACGATGAGTATGATTAATACCATTACCAGTTTGGAAAGCATTGTTTATCCTTTATATAAACATTCCCACCCTGATGAAGCTGCAACACTACCCGCAGCCATAAAAAAAGGTAGAGCCTAAACCCTACCTTTTAATCTATGCTAATACACTAGGTCATCACTCCCAGTAAGAATAAACATGCTTTCCATCGAATTAATTATAACCAAACCAAAATTAAACAATAATAAATAGGAGAAACTAATGAAAACAGACATTATACATATAGACTCACAAACAGGTGAGATATTATTAGATGCATCTCAACAAGAACTACAAGCTATTAAACAAACCTGATTTATTATTAATTTATATGATTGAAGATGATGTTTTAAAGTTGGTTGATATTGGTTCTCATACTGAGTTATTTGATTAGATATCCGAGGTAATAATTATATGAATTTAGTTTTTGTATTAATTTTATTAACTTTTGTTTCTCATCACTATATTCTTCCATAGTGGTATCAATAATATCTTTACTTTAATATGTTTTAATAGTATATAGTTTATCTAAAATTGTATTTAATAATAATTTACAATAAAACTACCCCTTTAATTTAGTCCACAAAATTCCAACATACTCATGCCAAGCTCGTTCTGTTTTATAAAGATTTGAACCACTTGGTACAGAGATAACTTTATCACTATCTTTGATTTTAAAGTCTGTAGGTGCTGGTATTGGACTTAGTCCAGCTTTTTGAAATATCATCATAGCTCTTGGCATATGATATGCAGAAGTTATCAAGATAAACTTCTCATCTTTTAGAACCTCTTTTATTTTTATAGCTTCCTCTTTTGTATCTTTTGCTTTACTATGAATTATGATGTCATCTTTTGGAATACCTAAGTCATATAATATATTTGCAGTTATTATAGCTTCTGGAATTGAACCTCTATATTCAAATCCAGATGTTATAATTTTTGCATCTTTTATCTTATGATAAAGTCTTAAAGCTTCCCAGCCTCTATTTTCTCTATCTCCACCTAAAAGTAAAATATATTTTACATCTGTTGGTATTTGTTCCAATTTTTTATATTTATTTTCTAGTGGAGATATAAGGGCATTTGAAAAAGGGACATAAGATATAGCCACTATCCATAGTAAGCTTGTAGTTAAAAATATTTTTGCATATTTGTTTTTATTTTTATATAAAAAAATCAACCCAACAACACCTAAAATAATACCAATACTAAAAGGCATAATAAAAGCAGAAATAACCTTTTTTAATATAAAAGCAAACTCCATAAATATCCCTATAATTTTATTTTAGATACCATTTTAACAAATGAATACTTTATCGCTCTCATCGTCCTGAGACTGTGAAATAACTCATATTCATAGTTTCAAATCAATGTGCAAACTAAAAAATAAATCATTTTGGAACCCACGACTTTAGTCTGGGCTTAATATAAGTTTAAATTGGCATTAGTCTGGACTAAAGTCCAGATTCCGCAAAGCTTGGAACGCCGACTTTAGTCGGGGAGTAATAAAATAATTTTAGGTTATTTCACAGTCTCTCCTCGATGGGAGTGTATACTAGTATTTGAATAATTATAAATAGTAAAACATAAGTATGAATTCCCATCGAGGACGATGGGAACTAGGAAAAGAAATTAGAATTACTAAAGGAATTTTTAAATAGTTTACACTTATTAAAC
>JAYEJC010000065.1:0-8316 GCA_034660335.1 Campylobacterota bacterium | reverse complement strand
GTTTTTAAAGATTAGGGATAGTTTAGTAGATAAATAGTGAAAATATAAGCTCAAGCTTATGATTTTAAAATGCAAAAGCTTGTAAAATATTAGGACTATTGAAGAAGAATTTTATAACATTAACTATTGTTTTTACTACCTAACTGCTCTTTTAATATTATTTTACCTGCTTCTACACCCGGTTGGTTGTATGTATTTATTTGCACAAATGAACCTACTATAGAGGTAAGCAACTGATATGTATACATAAGTTTTCCTATATTATATTCATCTTGAGATTTTAAAGTGATGATATCGTATGGTATATCTTTGAGATTTTCTATCGCTTTTATAGTTGAATCTGCTTGAAAGTTGATCAAATCTTTAAACTTGATATTGTTTATATAGTCAAGTTCATCTAGGTGTGGTATAGATATATCTGGGATAGTAAGTTCATCTTGAAAATCACCAATTTTTATAAATGTAACAGTTTTATCTCTTTTCCCTTCCATAATAAGCTGTAAAAAACTATGTTGATCAACAGGACCTATTAAACCAATAGGTGTAAAAGATTGTTTAGTTTCATTTATATTTATTTTACCTAGACTTTCACCCCATAGCTGTACATACCATTTGTTGAAGCCATCTAATAAAGATGAATATGAAAAAACTACATTTATATTAAATTTATTTTTATGTTCTACAATAAATCTAGCTTTTTCCATAATAGATTTGAAATATTCTGTTTTATTGAAAAAACCATCATAAACCTCTTGGCATCCAGCAAGTAACTTATCTATATCTATACCCATAATTGCAAGTGGGATTAAACCTACATTTGAAAATACAGAAAATCGTCCACCAACATCTTTTGGTATCTCAAAAGTTTTCATATTATTTGATTTTGCATAGGCGTTAAGTTTGCTATCGTATTCAGTTATAGCTATAGTGTTTGAGTGATCTAAAGTGATTATACTATGGAGGTATTTTACTATAGATATAACCTCTATAGTAGTTCCTGATTTGGAGATAATGATAAAAAGAGCATCATCTATATCTATTTTTGATACTCTTCTTTGCAGGTCAATAGGGTCTGTAGATTCTAAAAAATGAAGTTTTTTGTTGTTTTCTTTATGTTGTAAAAATTGGTGAATAGCATATGTACCTAAACTACTCCCACCAATACCAATGATTACTATATCTTTTTGTTTTACACTTGAAGCAAACTCTTTAATATCAGATATATCTTGTTTGGGTAAATTAAAATACCCTATTGTTTCCATCTCATCTTCTATTTTAGAGAAGATTTCATCATTTGACTTTATCTGGTAAAAATTTTTTTTATATCTCATTGTTTTATCCTCTTAATATTTAAAAATACTTTTATTAAACCCCTGCAGCTTCCATAAGTCTAGATTGATGATCTGCTATTAATGGATCTATAATCTCATTTAAAAAACCATCATTCATAATAACTTCAAGTCTATATAAAGTTAAGTTTATTCTATGGTCTGAGATTCTACCTTGTGGATAGTTATATGTTCTAATTCTAGCACTTCTATCACCTGAACCAACTTGAGCTTTTCTATCTGCACCTTCTGCTTCCATTCTCTCTTGCTCTTGAAGATCATATAGTCTAGCTTTTAGAACTTTCATAGCTTTTTCTCTATTTTTATGTTGAGATTTTTGATCTTGATTTGTTACAACTAGTCCAGTTGGAATATGTGTGATTCTAATAGCACTATCTGTAGTATTTACAGATTGACCTCCACATCCACTTGATCGCATTGTATCTATTTTTAAGTCTTCTGCTCTTATATCAATCTCTATATCATCAACCTCAGGGATAACAGCAACTGTAATAGCTGAAGTGTGAACTCTACCTTGAGATTCTGTAGCTGGTACTCTTTGTACCCTATGAACACCTGCTTCAAATTTCATTTTAGAGTAGACAGATTCACCTTTTACAAGGAAAACCATCTCTTTGTATCCACCTGATTCTGATTCACTACTATTCATAATCTCAGTTTTCCAACCTTGATTTTCTGCATATTTAATATAAGTTCTAAAAAGATCACCAACAAAAATAGCTGCTTCATCTCCACCTGCACCTGCACGAAGTTCTATATAGATATTTTTATCATCATTTGGATCTTTTGGTAAAAGGAGTATTTTAATCTCATCTTCTAAGATAGGCTTTCTTGTTTCAAGCTCTTTTAGCTCCTCTTTTGCAAGATCAGCTAGCTCTTCATCACCTAAAAGCATTTTATTCTCTTCTATATCTTCGATTATTTGACTATATTCACGAGCAGCATCAACTATTTTTGAAATACCAGATTGCTCTTTTGATAGTTCAGTCATTTTTTTTATATCTGTTAAAATCTCTTGAGAAGTTAAAAGGGTGTTTATCTCTTCATATCTGTCGATAAAAAGTTGTAGTTTGTTTTGTAGCATTTTAAATACCTAATATGGATTTAGTTAAGAGTAGTAAAATTGTCTAAATTAAAATTTAGACAATTTAAAATTTTAGTAAAGTGCTACTTAAAGTGCGTTTACTTTTACTTGTAGTCTGCTTACTTTTCTAGCAGCTGTACCTTTTTTTAAGATGTTTTTACTTACACAGTGGTGTATATATTTGTTTGCATCTTTCATTGCTGTTGTAGCTGCTTCTTTGTCATTAGCCTCTACTGCTTTTAAAACTGATTTAGTTACATTTTTGATTCTTGCTTTGAAGAATTTGTTTCTTTCAGTTTTTACGATAGTTTGTTTTGCTCTTTTTGCAGCTGATTTATGGTTTGCCATAGCTGTATATTCCTTGTTCAAAAATTTAGTGTGCAATGTTACTTAAATATTTATTAAAATAAGCTTTAGTTAATGTTTGTTAGTTAAGTATTTTGTGGATATAATTTTAAACAATATATATAAAACTAGGAAAACACAATAATGAAACTATTTGGAACAGATGGAGTAAGAGGGCAAGCAGGAAAGTTTTTGGATGCGATTACTGCATTAAAGTTAGCACAAGCAGCTGGTATTTTTTTTAGAAAAAATTCTAAAACAAAAAAGATATTATTAGGTAAAGATACAAGAAGAAGTGGATATATGATAGAAAATGCTCTTGTAAGTGGATTTACTTCTGTTGGATATGATGTTATTCAAGTAGGTCCTATGCCAACACCTGCTATTGCTTATTTGACTGAGTCTATGAGATGTGATGGTGGTATTATGCTAAGTGCTTCACACAACTCTTTTGAAGATAATGGAGTGAAGTTTTTCAACTGCAAAGGGGATAAACTATCAGTAGAAACAGAAAAAGAGATAGAAAATATATTTTTAAATGAAACACTACTTCAAGAATCACAATGTACACACAAAAATATAGGTAGTGCAAAAAGAATAGATGATGTTATAGGTAGATATATAGTTTCTATAAAAAGTTCATTTCCTTCAGAGTTATCACTAGGTGGTATAAGAATAGTGCTTGATTGTGCAAATGGTGCTGCTTATAAAGTAGCACCAACTATATTTGAAGAGCTTGATGCTGATCTTATTGTGGTCAATAATAAACCAAATGGATATAATATAAACGATGGTTGCGGAGCATTACATCCAAGAGAATTAGGGAAGCTAGTGACACAATACAGAGCAGATATAGGTATTGCACTAGATGGTGATGCAGATAGATTAGTAGTAGTTGATGAAAATGGTGAAGTGATAGATGGAGATAAACTTATAGGTGCATTGGCATTGTTTTTAAAAAATGAAAACAAACTAAATGGTGGATGTGTAGCAACAGTTATGAGTAACAAAGCATTGGAAGATTATCTAAACTCACACGATATTGAACTTCATAGATCAAATGTTGGTGATAAATATGTATTAGAGGTGATGAAAGAGAAAAATATCAACTTTGGTGGTGAACAAAGTGGACATATAATATTTTCTGATGTAGCAAAAACAGGAGATGGTTTAGCATCTGCACTACAAGTATTAGCATTGTTAATCAAAAGTAAAGAGAAAGCTAGTGTCGCACTTAACCCTTTTTCACTTTACCCTCAAATCTTAAAAAATTTAGTTATCGAAGATAAGATACCACTTGAAGAGATATCTGGTTTGGAAGAGTTACTTCAAAGTATAAGAGATAAAGATATAAGAGACCTTATAAGATACTCAGGAACTGAAAATAAAATTAGATTATTATTAGAAGGAAAAGATAAAAAAGCAGTTGATGACTCTATGGATGAGTTACAAGCTTTTATAAAAAGCAAACTATGTTAAAAAAACTTTCTATTACTATTGTTCTTTTTATAGTTTTATTTTTAATTGATCAATATATTAAGTTTTTATTTGTTGATGGATATGAGCGTATAGGTGAGTGTATCTCACTTGTTTTGGCTTATAACTATGGTGTTGCATTTTCGATGTTCTCTTTTCTTGAGGGAAATCTCAAATATATCCAAATAGCAATTATGTTAGGTGGTATTATCTATCTTTTATTAAATAAAACAGTATTTGAACAATACTATATCCCAACAGCTTTATTATTAGCTGGGGGTATTAGCAATATCTATGATAGATTTATTCATGGTGGAGTAGTAGACTATGTTTATTGGCATTGCAAATTTGATTTTGCAATATTTAATTTAGCCGATGTACTTATAGATATAGCGGTTGTTTTGATTTTGATCATCAACTATAAAAATAGTAAAAAAGAGGTATGATGATGAGGCATTTATTTAAAATACAAGGATTCACACCATATATATTTGTAGTTTTTTTAAATGCCTTTACCGATTTAGGTCATAAAATTATCATTCAAAACAGTGTGTTTAAAGTATATGATGGAAGTGAACAAGTTATATTAACAGCCATTGTAAATGGCTTGATGTTGCTTCCATTTATTTTACTCTTTAGTCCATCTGGATTTATAAGTGATAGATTTGAAAAACATAAAATTATGAGAATATCTGCAATCGCAGCTGTTATTATCACCTCTCTTATTACATTATCCTATTATCTTGGTCTATTTTGGATAGCTTTTGGATTAACACTTGCTTTAGCTATTCAAAGTGCTATATACTCACCTGCAAAATATGGATATATAAAAGAACTCATAGGAAATCACAATATTGCTTCAGGAAATGGTGCCGTTCAATCAACCACAATAGTTGCTATTCTTTTAGGTATTTTTATCTATTCTATTGGATTTGAATCTTTGTTGATTCCAACAGATACATATACTACAAAAGAGATTTTACAACAAATAGCACCACTAGGTTGGTGTCTGATCATAGGCTCACTTTTTGAACTCAAACTTGCCTATTCACTTCCAAATAAAAGCACAAACCTTAGTAAAAAAGAATTCAATCTCTCTCTTTATCTTAAAGGGGAATATTTTAAAAAAAATCTAAAACTAGTCTCTACAAATAAGACTATATGGCTAAGTATCATAGGTCTTTCTATATTTTGGGCTCTCTCTCAAGTTGTATTAGCTACTTATCCTGCTTATATAAAAGAGTATTTAGAAGTAACAAATGTGATAGTTGTACAAGGACTTATGGCACTCTCTGCTATAGGTATAGTTATAGGTTCTATGATTGCTAGTAAGATATCAAAAAACTATATTGAAATAGGGATGGTTCCTGTTGGGTCTATTGGAATTTTTATCACTATTTTAGCTATTCCATTATTAGATTCATTGATTTTTCATGGTATAAACTTCTTTTTATTTGGACTTTTTGGTGGACTTTTAATAGTCCCTTTAAATTCTCTTATTCAGTTTAATGCATCTGCTAAAAGATTAGGTTTGATACTTGCTGGAAATAACTTCATTCAAAATATTTTTATGATTACCTTCCTTATAGCTACCGTTTTTGTTACTATCTTAAATATAAATACTATTGGGATTTTTATAATATTAGCAATGATAGCTTTTATATCTGCACTTTACACTATTTATAAACTTCCTCAATCACTTATAAAGTTTTGTATCAATTGGTTTTTTTCATTTAAATACAAACTAAATGTTCAAGGTCTTGATAATGTTCCTCAATCAAATGGTGTACTTTTATTAGGAAATCACATAAGTTGGCTAGATTGGGCATTTGTACAATTAGCGATTCCACGACCTATTAAGTTTGTGATGGAGCGATCAATTTATGAAAAAAAACTTTTTAAGCCATTTTTAGATTTTTTTGGTGTGATACCTATCTCTAGTCGTGGTGGAAGAAAATCCTTAGAAGAGGTAACAAAGTACTTAAATAATGGTGAAGTTGTTTGTATATTTCCAGAGGGAACTATTAGCCGTACAGGTCATCTAGGTGAGTTTAAAAGAGGTTTTGAACTAGCAGCACTCAAAGCAGATGCTACAATTGTTCCATTTTATATTGGTGGGATGTGGGGAACAAAGTTTTCAAGATCAAATATTAATTTTGCAGAATTAAAACAAACAAAATTTACAAAGGATGTTATCGTGTCATTTGGTGAACAAAAAAACATAAAATCAAAAAGTAATCAAGTCAAACAAAGTGTATTTGAACTCTCTGTTGATAGCTGGAATAGATATATTCAAGAGTTTAAAAATATCGATAGCGTATATATAAACACCGTCAAACAAAAAGGTTCAGATATAGCTTTGGTTGATTCAAGAGGGGAGGAGTATTCTTATTGTAAGATGCTTACTTTAAATATTATGTTTAAAAAGTTTATAGAAAAACATCCTGAACAAAATATTGGGCTACTACTTCCCACAACTAGTATTGGAGCTATTATCAATATCTCTGTATTACTTGCTAATAAAACAGCTGTAAATATCAACTACACTGCATCAAAAGAAGCGATGCAATCATCAGCAAAACAGGCTAAAATAAAAACAATATATACAGCAAAAAGATTTGTTAAAAAACTTTTAGACAAAGGTATTGATATAAAAAATAGTTTTGATGATGATGTGACTTTAGTATATCTTGAAGATTTGAAACCTCAAATATCAAAGCTAGATTATATCTTGACATATACATTTATACGATTTGCACCTACTTATTTAGTACAGCAAAGATACAAAACTACAAATACTCTAAACTCAACAGCTTCAATTCTTTTTAGTAGTGGTAGTGAGGGAACTCCTAAAGGTGTAGTATTAAGTCACAAAAACTTACTTGCAAATGTAAAACAAATAACAGAGATGCTCAACACCACAGGTGAAGAGGTATTTTTAGGAAGTTTACCTATATTTCACGCCTTTGGTTTGACTGTTACGACACTCTTACCAATGATAGAGGGGATCAAAGTGGTCTTTCATCCAGATCCTACAGATGCTTTAGGTGTAGGAAAAGCAGTAGCTAAATACAATGTCACTTTTATGTGTGCAACAGCTACTTTTATAAGACTTTATACAAAAAATAAAAAACTCACTCCTATTATGTTTGAAAGTTTAGAGCTTATCTTCTCAGGGGCAGAAAAACTAAATCCAGATGTAGCATCGCAATTCAAACAAAAGTTTGGGAAAACAGCCCTTGAGGGGTATGGTGCAACAGAGTGTTCACCTTTGATCTCTGCAAATATACCAAATGCTTTAGATACAAACTACTGGCAAACACAACTAGGAACAAAAGAGGGAACTATAGGTATGCCACTTCCTGGATGTGCTGTTAAGATTGTTGATTTAGATACACTAGAGGAGTTAGAAACAAACAGTGATGGACTTATTATTGTAAGTGGTCCAAATGTTATGGACTCATACCTCAATGATGAAGAGAAAACAAAAGAGGCTTTAGTAGAACTCAATGGAAAAATTTGGTACAAAACAGGAGACAAGGGTCATATAGATGAAGATGGTTTTATAACTATAGTTGATAGATACTCAAGATTTGCTAAAATTGGTGGAGAGATGGTAAGTCTAACAGCAGTTGAACACAAAATTTATGAATATCTAGGGGACAATCATGATATAAAGCTTGTATGTGTAAATATTCCTGATGAAAAAAAAGGTGAAAGGATCATTCTTCTTATAGATAAAGAGATAGAAAACCTAAAACAAAAACTAATTGCATTTGAGATAAACCCTTTATGGCTCCCATCTGAGATAAGAGTAGTAGAGCATATACCTATTCTAGGTACAGGAAAAATCGACTTTAAAGGTGCCAAAACATTTGTTTTGAGAAATTAATAAATTTAAGCTAAGTTTAATTGACAAAGGATTACAAATCAGTTATAATCCCGCCACAGTTTGACAACAAGTTAGACTTATTTAGCCAAAGTGTCAGGGTAGCTCAGCTGGCTAGAGCGCTGGTCTCATAAGCCGGAGGTCGAGAGTTCAAGTCTCTCTCCTGACACCAT
>JAYEJC010000064.1:0-1839 GCA_034660335.1 Campylobacterota bacterium | reverse complement strand
TCAAAATTTTTATTAAAATGATTTAAATCCTCATCAAGAAATCCACCAGCTATTGATTGTAAAGCAAAAATAGACATAAAACATACCTTTAATTTTATTTGGTGCTATATTATATCTTTTAATTTTTAGAGTTTCCAAAATTTATACCAAATCAAATTACAATAAAATTACATTTAATAATATCTATTATAAATAGTAGTAATTTAAAGAAACTATTATTTATAGCCAGATATCATTGTATCTATGCAAAAAGATATACATTTTAAAACAAACAATACAAAAAAGAATCAAAACACGATAAAACTATTTTTAGACTTATCAATATCCTCAAAAAGATATCAGATGATGAACGCCCAACTACACAAGAGTTAGCAAGTGAGTACAAAGTAAGTGTAAGAACAATCTAAAAAGATATATCCGAAAAACTCTATGGTTTTCCTATCCAAAGAGATAGTACCAATAGACTTATGTTTACAGATGGATATGGACTTGATAAAACAGAACTCTCAAAAGATGAGATGATACTTCTACAGCTTTCACTATCTCAGTTCAATGATGTCACAGATTTTGATAAAATATCTCATAAGCTACTTCAATAGTGACCTTTGCATTGTTTTTTTACTTTGCATTTATAACAAAAGAGTCTCAAGTATTATTGAGTATAGTTTTTATTATAGTAGCTTTTATCACACTTTTTAAGACAAGCTATATTGGTAAAAAAGAGACAAAACCAAAACTATCAAGATGCTTATATAAAGCTAATTTTTTAGAAACATTTTTTATACCTATTTTGTTTAATCTATCAGCATATATAGTTGTGTTTTATCTTGCAGATTTTATACTAGTAGAAGGGATTAGTAAAGGTGTTTTGTCTTTGATATCAGTTTTGTTGATAGTTATTTCAACTGCTTGGTATTTTAGATGTTGTGAGAAGTATGGGGTATTGGATGATGAATAGGAAAATGATATTACTTTTTTCGCATAAATTATGTGAAGAGCAAATTAAGTATGCGAAAGATGAATACAATATAAATAAGTTTGTATATCTACCAAAAGATTTACAATATATTTGGAGCAATATAGATCCTGATATTGAAAATCTACATAGAGTTTTAGAGCCTATTAAAGAGTTTTTGAAGACAAATATAAGTCCAAGTGATTTTGTTTTGATTCAAGGTGATTTTGGAGCAAGTTTTATGATGGTAAATTTTGTAAAAGATTTGATTGCAATACCTGTGTATGCAACAACAAAAAGGATAGCAAAAGAGTTCCCTTTACCCATTTTCAGATACCACCCATCATAAAAAAAGGTAAGGCTATTAACCTTACCTTTTCAAACTCCAAGTATTCAAGAGTTACTAAGTCTTGAAAATTGAGTACAAATTGTTTTCAGATGTATTATATCAAATCTTATTAAAATTATCAACCCCTAAGCTGATAGTTTTCTTTTCTCCTGACTTCTCAAAGTAGTACACCCATATTTATTTTTTTATATCCTCCATACTTTTTTATAAATCAAGACTTCGTCGTGTGTTTTGGTTTTTTGCCTATTCGCAAAGATTCACACTATACCTTTCGTATAGTGCACTGCTTTACTCTTATCTCCGTAGTACCACATCTTTTTTTTACTAGCCCATTTAAAATTTAAATCTTTTAATTTATCTTTGATTACTTTTGTATCTCCGCTTAACCAAATCCACGATCCCACAACTTCAATAGTTATATTTTCAAAATGTAATATTTGAGATATTATTTTTTCTAGTTCTAAATCAAATTTACTTTCATTTGAAAAATATATTTTATGCTCTACAATATCATCATAAACATTTTTTAATATTT
>JAYEJC010000063.1:0-1841 GCA_034660335.1 Campylobacterota bacterium | reverse complement strand
TATTCAGATATAAATTTTGAAACTAATGTATTTAGAATACCATCAAATAGAGCCAAAGGAAAAAAAGAGTTAGTTTATAATTTAGACAACTATTTAATAGAAGCAATTCAACGACAAGCAGATGTGAATAATATAACTGATATGACAGCAGACAGAAGAATTTTTACATATACCAAAGAAACACCTAGAATACATTTTCAATCACTATTAAAAGCTTTGGGTATTCAAAAGCTCAGATTGCATGATATAAGGCATATGCTTGGTTCAACCTTAGTTCAAAATGGTGTACCAATAGCTGATATAAGTGTAATGCTAGGTCATAGTAGTATTGCTATTACAGAAGAGAGATATGCAAATAAAACAAAAGACCAAGCCACAAGAGCAACTAATGCTTTAAATAGTCTGGTTGAATAATCATAAAATCGTGACAATTTTATAGATATTATGCTATAATTTAGTCACTATAAAAAGGAGAAATTAAAATGCATACAATAGATAGACTTGAACGACAGATTAATGATTTACCTATTGGCGAAATAGTTCCTTTTTCATATATAGATTTAAAAAATATTTCAAAAGATACTATTAGAAAATATATACATAGACTACATGAGCGTGGTATTATATCTATAGTAAAAAGAGGATATTTTAAAAAGATTGAACCATTTCATGAATTTTTATTTGTTTATGGCTCTTTAAAAAAAGGTTTTGATAATCATAAACTTTTAGAAAAATCTACAAAAAGACTTGGTAAAGCTTCTACGGTTGGTAAATTTGCTATGTATGAAGATAGTTTTGGTAATTATCCTTATTTAATACAAAAACCAATATGTAAAGTAGATGGTGAGCTTTATGAGATAAAACGAAAAGAGCTTTTGGATAAAATTGATGAATTTGAGGGTACCCCTGACTACTATCAAAGAAAAAAGATAAAAGTTAAAACTCATCATGGTGTTAGTTTTGCATATACATATATACGAGAAGATGTAGATATTCCAAAAGATCAAAAATCGTTAAGAATATGGAAAAATAATACAGACTATAAAGTTGAACGACTAAATAGTTTTTTAGAGGAACTATAATATGTCTGATACAACGACTAGATATAAAGCAAATAGCAATATTAATCTAGATGCTTATATCATCAAAGAAGATGACTTATATCAGTTTGGTTGTGAATTTGAATTTTATATTGATACTGATAAATATGAGATTCAAGAAGTAGTAAAAATGATTAAAACTAAGATATCAACATTTTGTGATGTTGATATCTTAGTTGATTTAGTAAATTTACCAGTAAATATAGATAAAAATTACTGTGTACAAATAAAACCTGATCAATCCTTAGAAGATAATGGTATAGAAATTACTATACCAATAACATCACAATCTGGAGTAAAATACTATATAGAGAATATATTACCACTTGTTGAAGAGTATGGCTATACAAATGAAGATACGGGGTTACACTTTCATATCTCTACTATAAATACGGATGGTGTAAATTTTAACTTTTATCTATATATGCTTATGTGTCATGATAATAATCTATTGTCATCATGGCAACCTCGTATAGGATATAGTCAAAATGTTATGGATATTTTATCAAAATGTACAAAGTCTAAAGCTAGAGAAGTTAAAAGTAAAAAAGGGACAATCTGGAATCTTGAAAAGCTTGCAGTTAATCATATTGAAATAAAGTCTATTGGTGGTATCGACTACCATAAAGAGATGGGTAAAATCATAGATGAGTTTAATATGTATGTAAAATACTTTGATTGTATTTGTAGAGATACAGAACCTAAATATAGACAAAAACTTGTTGATACACATAAAGAAAT
>JAYEJC010000062.1:0-1845 GCA_034660335.1 Campylobacterota bacterium | reverse complement strand
AAATTCTGCACTATATGTTGTTCTTTTTCTGCTCATTTTATCACCCTCTATTTTTATTGTTTAATTTTACTCTTTTGAGAATTAAACTTTAGAAAAAGTTGTTTGTTTTTCTTGGGGTATTATAATTGTATATTCTTTTGTTTTTTGCATACTATTTATATCTTTTGCTTTTTCTAGTTTTAATTCAAAACAAAATTTAGAACCTTTGTCAAATTCACTTTTCACCCATATCTTACCTCCCATAAGCTCTACTAGTTGTTTAGATATAGATAATCCAAGTCCAGTTCCACCATATTTTCTAGTAGTACTTCCATCTGCTTGTGAAAATGCTTGGAATAGTTTAGATTGTTGATCTTTGCTCATACCTATACCACTATCTTCTACTTCAAATACAAATCTATTTTCTATACTAGAAACATAAAGTTTCACAAAACCTTTTTCTGTAAATTTTAAAGAATTGTTTAAAAGATTTATTAGTATTTGTGATATTCTTAGACTATCTCCATAAAGATTTAGGTTGATATTTTTATCATACTCTATATCAAAGTTTAGACCTTTTTCATCTGCTTTAAATTTTATTAAGTTTTTCACATCATTTAAAACTTTTTCTAAATTGAAGTCTATCTTCTCGATAGTAAGTTTTCCAGCTTCGATTTTAGAAAAGTCCAAAATATCATTGATGATATGAAGTAATGATGAAGCAGAACTATTAATAGTATCTACATAGTGTTTTTGTTTTTATTTAAATCACTATTTAATACCATATTTGTCATCCCTATAATTCCATTCATAGGTGTTCTTATCTCATGCGACATAGTAGCCAAAAACTCCGACTTTGCTTTTGTTGATTCTTCCGCTTTGTATTTTACTGACTCTAAAACTAGTTTATTTTCTTTTAGTTTTTCATTGTCTTCTATTGTCGCAACTAAATTAAGATATACTGATTTTGAAAGAAAATACATATAAGGTATATACAAAAGACAAAGAAGTGCAATCATAATATAAACATCACCCTGCATTAATGAGACATAGATAAGCTGTGGAGAAACCATAAAAAATAGATAAAATAGATAAGCATTTAAAACAGGTGCCAAAGAGACCGAACCACCTGAAATAATACCAACTATGAGTATAAAAGAGAAAAACTCATAGTTTTCTGGTGCATATATAGACCCAACTATGACAGCTGCATTCCACAAAAGTGCTGATATACTTATAATGATAACAAAAATTATCATATGATATCTTATACCTTCATTATCCTCTTCATCTATATATTTTTTGAGCATTTGGGCATTTTTGTATCTTGAAACTACAAAAATAATTTGTGCTAATACCCATATATAGATATATGATACTGGAACAAAATCCTTAAATGCAAAAATAATAATACAAGATACAAAGATCAAAACAATAATAGTTTTAAATGTCTCTTTAACAACTCTGCGTACAAGCTTTGGATGATAGTCTAAAATCATATTTCTCCTTATCGTATTTAGGGCACCTCTAATTGGTCTAAATTTCTTAATTTTCTTGCAATTATAATGCAAACTAGATTAAAGACAAACTTTAAATCAACTATTGAGTTTTATTATTGGATATTGTATGATATAGGGTTGCCATATCAATCGTAGATGGTATCGATCTATCAAAACTTAATAAAGACAGAAATATTGATGATTTAGCTTTATTTGAAAATGAGTTTATAGAAAGAATAAAAGAGCTTTTATAGAAGCACTAAAAAGCAACTACACTTAAATATCTTATTTTTTGATATTCAAGAGTATGAGTTTGTAAATGATTCAAGTAAAGATGGGTATAAAATATTTATATTAGCGAATTATC
>JAYEJC010000061.1:0-8446 GCA_034660335.1 Campylobacterota bacterium | reverse complement strand
ATACAATATAAATTTATAATATTTCTGATTTACCGAAAATGGTGGAGGAATTAATTAATTGTTTTAGAATTTTTTGTAAAGTGGTACGCCCAGCAGGATTCGAACCCGCAACCACCGGGGCCGAAACCCAGTGCTATATCCAGTTAAGCCATGGACGCATTTGTTTGTTTGTATCTAAAAGATAAAAGAAGATACTTTTATCTTTTAATAGTGAAGATTACAGTCTTGACTCATATCTTCTTAACATGTAAAGTTTTTTAAGCATTTTCTTTCTAGCGTTAATTTTTTGTTTCTTTTTCTTTTCAGGATTAGATTCAAAATATCTTCTTGCTCTTGTTTCTGTAACGATTAAACTTCTATCACATTGTTTTTTAAATCTTCTGTACGCTTCTTCAAACGATTCAGTTTCTTTAACTCTTATACCAGGCATATATACATCACCCACTTTCTTTTATAGATTAATCATCTCTTTTTTGTATGACTTTAAATTGAAATCGCATTTTATATAAATTTATCTTAATAAGACTTTAACTATAATACATTTAATTTAAAAAATAGTATAATTTACTATTAAGTTTTATTTCAGATTAAAGGAATAGCACTGGTAATTAAGAACTTTTTATCTATTTAGAAAATAAAAATTAGTCAATATATTGTTATAGTTCTTCAAATCACGCGTAATTTATTTCTTAATCTTAATTAAAACATAATAGATAACTATACGAATAAAAAATAAATATTGGATATAAAATAATGAACTTAACCCATCTTGATGAAAATGATAGACCAAAAATGGTAGATGTATCAAATAAAGAAAACACTACAAGAGTAGCAATAGCAAGTGGTAAAATCACTATGAATGAAAAAGCATTTAAAAATGTAGTATCAAATGAAAACAAAAAAGGACCAGTAGTACAAACAGCAGTGATAGCTGCAATAATGGGAACAAAAAAGACTCCAGAACTTATACCTATGTGTCATCCACTACTTTTAAGTGGAATCAACTGTGATGTAGAACAATTAGACCATTTACCAGGTTTTAAACTAACTGTAACTACAAAATTAGCAGGTCAAACAGGTGTAGAGATGGAAGCTTTAACAGGTGTATCTGTTGGATTACTTACTATTTATGATATGGTAAAAGCTATCGATAAGGGTATGATTATAAGTGATGTTCAGCTAGAACATAAGAGTGGTGGAAAAACAGGTGATTTTCAAAGAGGTGAAAAATAGATGATAGACTTAAGCAAACATAAATTAGAGTTAGATTACCCATGTGATTGGGAATACAAGGTTGTTACAAGATGTGAACAAGATATAAACTGTATCATAAAAGAGGTACTAAATGAGAGAAAACATGGTATAAAACCATCTAAAAAAAGTACCAAAGGTAAATTTAACAGTCATACCTTGCAACTAGAAGTACACAATGAAGAGGATAGAAAAAATATTTATAAACTTCTAGGTGAACACCAACATATAAAAATGGTAGTTTGATTTGGAAAATATTATTTATGAAAACAAACTTGTAAGAGTTGAGATAGAACCATTTGAGATACCATGGCTTAAAGTTTTTACTCAAGAAAATATCAAAGAGTTTAGTCAATGCTCAACTATACTAAAAAATGAGATATTTAGAATTTTGGATATTGTAGAGATTGAGATGTTGAAGTATTTTAAGTGTGATAAAATCAATATAGCATCATTTGGAAACTATGTACCCCATGTACATTTTCATATTCAAGCTAGATTTAAAGAAGATAGTTATTTCCCAGAACCAACTTGGGGTAAAAAACAAAGAGAATCTAAACTTAAATTAAAAGATACAACTACTTTTTATACAAGTTTAGTATCAAAGCTAAATTAAGGTATCATCCCCGCCATGAACAGAAGAGATTTTTTATTATTAACCGCATTTTCACCTGTATTTGCAAAAGATTTTATCAAAAAAGATACAGATATATATCTAACTAAAGATGACTTAGAAACATTACCAATACTATACCAACGACTAAAAAATATAAAACGATATGTTGGTTTTGGTAACTTTAATACAATATCATTAGATAGTTCTTTTTATTATGCAAGAAACTACTCAAGCATTGGTTCTTTTTCAAATAAAGAGAAAAAACTTATTGAAAAACTATTTTATACCGACCCTAAGGAGTTTGGATTTTATGGTGATAGTACTGTAGAAAAAATATCAAATAAAATATCAAAAAAAGATATCACTAAAATACCATACTCAGGACACTATGTATTCAAAGGTAAGCCTTATGAAGACTATAAAAGGGTATTAAAAGATGTAAATAGTGACTTGATATTGACCTCAGGGGTTAGAAATGTTGTAAAACAACTTAGTCTATATATCAATAAACTAATGATATACAAAGGAAATCTAACAAAAGCATCCTCCATAATAGCACCTCCTGCATTTACATATCATGCATGTAGTGATTTTGATATAGGAAAAAAAGGGTGGGGATACAAAAATTTCACATCTGCATTTGCACGAACAGATGAATTTAAAGAGATAAGAAAACTTAATTATATTGGGATAAGATATACAATAAACAATAAAGATGGTGTGAGATTTGAACCATGGCATGTAAAGGTAATATAGATGAACAAAAGATATAAAACAACGCTTTTAATTGCATCGGTTTTTGCAATATTTACAGCTTGTAATCAAAAGTATGAATTAGATGTTAATGATATTTCAAATAATTCAGATAAAAATATAACTAAAATAAGCAAAGAGCAAAAAACAGAACAAAACACAACAAAACAAATCATAAAACCAACTCAAGATATTGTGGTAGTTAAAAAACCAATAAAAACAAAAACTGAATTAGTAGTTGAAACAAAAGAGATAAAACCTACAAAAATAGAAACAAAAACAATAAACAATATAGACCCAAAACCTACAAAAATAGTACAAAAAGATTATTACCCTACAAAAGTTCTTAAAAGAACTAGTTCTATAGCTACAAAAGAGACTATTAGTAAATTTGATTTTGATATTATTAAAAAAGGGTTTAAAAGTGATAATACACTTCTAATAGTAGGTGGAATACAAGGAGATGAACCTGGTGGATTTATGGCTGCTTCTTTAATAGCTACACACTATAAAATAACAAAAGGTTCTGTCTGGATAATACCAAATCTAAACTTCTATAGTATCATAAAAAGAAGTCGTGGACCATATGGTGATATGAATAGAAAATTTGCTAATCTTTCAGTAAATGACCCTGAATATGAAACAGTACAACGAATAAAGGGATATATAAAAAAAGATGATATAAAACTTATTGTAAATCTACATGATGGAAGTGGGTTTTATAGACCTACATTTGAAGATAAAAACCATTCACAATATAAATGGGGACAATGTTCTATTATAGATCAAGATAAAATAAATGCAAAAAAATACTCAAACCTAAAGCAAATATCTGATCAAATAGTAAAACATGTAAATCAAAATGCACTAGATAAAGAGCATATATACCACACTCACAACACAAGAACTAGTGAAGGTGATAAAGAGATGGAAAAAACTCTAACATACTATGCTATAAAAAATGGTAAAGCAGCTTTTGGAAATGAAGCTAGCAAATCTTTGCCTACTCACCAAAGAATATATTATCACCTATTGGCCTTAGAAAAATATATGCAAGTGATGGGGATAGAGTATGAAAGAAAATTTAATCTAAATGATCAAGTTATAAAAAATATTATTGATAATGATATTGAGATAGCACTATATGATAATAAAATAAAACTCCCACTAGCACAAATCAGAAATATTTTAAGATATTTTCCTGTAAAAAAAGATGGTACAATTGATTTTGTACCTAGCAATCCACTTATGAGTATAGTAAAAGAGAGAAATGAATATACTATATATTATGGAAACAGAAGATTGTCTAAGCTAAAAGCTGATTTTGTAGAGCATTCAAAAGATCAAAAAGATATAAAACTTTTAGTTGATGATAAAATACAAAATGTTAAGTTTGGAGATACTATAAAAGTAAAAAAAGATATTTTATTATACCCTATAGACAAATATAGAATAAATGTAATTGGATATACAAATAAAACAAAAATAGAAACAGATGTAAAAATATCTTTAAAAAAGATGTTAAAAAGATTTTCAATAGATAAACAAGGCTTAACATATAGAGCAGAATTTTATACAAATAAAAAATTTGTAGGTATGATACTTATAGAGTTTATGGATAAATAATGATAAAAAAACAGATACTAAATATAATAAAAAAACGAGCTCTTATAATAGATGGAGCTATGGGTACACAGCTACAAACATATAAAGTACCAAAAAAAGCGTGGTATGATGATAAAGGTGTTGATCAAGAGGGTTGTAATGAACTTCTAAATGCAACAGCTCCTGAAATATTAGAGAAAATACACAATGCATATGCACTAAGTGGTGCTGATCTTATTAAAACAAATACTTTTGGAACTATGCCATGGGTACTTGATGAATATGATATGAAAGAGCGTTGTTACGAACTATCTCGTCTTGGTTGTGAGCATGTAAAAAAAATATGTGACAAATACAGCACAGAGGAAAAACCACGATTTGTTTTAGCATCAATTGGACCAGGTACAAAGCTACCATCATTGGGTCATATTGATTATGATACTATGTATGATGGATACAAAGAGACAGCTCGTGGACTAGTAGATGGTGGTGCTGATATATTTTTGCTTGAGACTTGTCAAGACCCACTTCAAATAAAAGCAGCTATCCATGCTCTTAATGATCATGCACCACATATACCTATTATGGTCTCTGTTACTATAGAGTTAAGTGGTAGTATGCTAATAGGTACAGATGCACAAACTATATCTACTATTTTGGAGCCATTTGATATTTTATCTCTTGGATTCAACTGTGGTACTGGACCTGCTCAAGTAAAAAAACATATAGAGGTACTTAGTCAATATAGTGATAAATATCTCTCAATACATGCAAATGCTGGTTTGCCACAAAATAAAGGTGGCTATACTTTTTATCCTATGGGTCCTGAAGAGTTTGCAAATATCCAAAAAACATTTTTAGAGTTTGATGGTGTCTCTTTCTTGGGTGGTTGTTGTGGTACTACCCCTCAACATATAAAAGCACTATATGATGCTATTTGTGATATAAAACCAAAAATACCAACAGGTTCACACCCTACTTCACTTGCTAGTTTATTTCAAACAGTAGAACTAAAACAATCACCCTCACCTCTTTTAATAGGTGAGAGAAGTAATGCAACTGGTTCTAAAGCATTTAGAGAGTTATTAAAAGCTGAAGATTTTGAAGGTACTTTAACTGTTGGACAACAACAAGTGCGAGCTGGAGCTCATGTGATTGATGTGAGTGTAGGTTTTGCTGGTAGAGATGAAACAAAAGATATGGATGAAGTTTGTTCATTATATGCACAAAAAATATCTCTACCTCTTATGCCTGACTCTACACAAATACCTGCTTTGCAAAAAGCTCTTAAACTAATAGGTGGAAAACCTATTTTAAACTCTGTAAATCTTGAAGATGGTATAGAAAGATTTGACCAAATATGTCAAATGGCAAAAAAATTTGGTACTAGTTTGGTTTGTTTGGTTATAGATGAAGTTGCTATGGCAAAAACAAAAGAGGATAAGGTACGAATAGCAAAAAGAATATATGAAAGAGCTGTTAATTATCATGGACTAAATCCAAAAGATTTGGTATTTGATATGCTTGTGTTTACTATTGGTAGTGGTGATGAGGAGTATCACACTGCAGGTATTGAGACTATTGAAGCTATAAAAGAGTTTACCACTTTATATCCCCAGGTTAGTACTACTCTTGGTCTATCAAATATATCATTTGGTCTTGATAAAGATGCTAGAGTATATCTAAATAGTGTCTTTTTACACCATTGTGTTGAAGCTGGACTTTCAAGTGCTATAGTAAATGTAAAACATCTTATACCTATAAATAAGATGTCAAAGGATGATCTAAAAATTTGTGAAGATTTGCTTTTTAATAATAGATCTAATGGTGACCCACTATTTGCTTTTATAGAACACTTTAGTGATATTGGGGCAGTTGAGCAACAAACAGATGAGGAGTTTCTTAAACTAGATGACAAAAGTAAAGTGATACAGCTTTTAAAAGATGGTGATAAAGAGAGGCTAATACCTTTGACTCTAAAACTAAAAGATACAGTAGCACCAGAATTAATAGTAAACCAATGGCTTATTGATGGTATGAAAGAGATAGGGGAGCTATTTGGTGCTGGTATTATGCAACTACCTTTTGTATTACAAAGTGCAGAGACTATGAAAGCATGTGTTGATAAACTAAATCCTTATCTACCAAAAATAGAAAAAACAAGTGAAACAACACTAATATTGGGTACTGTAAAAGGTGATGTACATGATGTTGGAAAAAATCTTGTTGATATTATTTTGTCTAATAATGGCTTTAAAGTTATAAATATAGGTATAAAAGCAAATATAGAAAGCTTTATCGATGAAGCAAAAAAACATAATGCAGATGCTATAGGTATGAGTGGACTTTTGGTAAAATCAACAAATGAGATGAAAGCAAATCTTGAAGTACTACAAGAGCAAGAATTAAATATACCTGTTATGGTAGGTGGTGCTGCCTTAACAAAAGCTTTTGTTGATGATTTTTGTAGACCTATATATAGTGGACCGATTTTTTATGCAAGAGATGCTTTTGATGGTGTATTGGCTATGCAACGAATAGAAAAACAGACAGAACAAGGTGGCGTTTTAGATACGGCTATGCCTGCTGATTTAGTTGTAATAGATGATTCAATTAAAAAAGAGAAAAAAATAGTTTTTAATAGTGATATTCATACACCCAAACTACTTGAATTAAAACATAATTTTATAGCTCCATTTTATGGAAGAAGAGATATGTCAAATGATTTTGATCATAATTTAGCTTTTGATTGGATCAATCATAGAGTATTGTTTCGACAAAGATGGGGATACAAAAAAGGTAAAATGGATACAAAAAAGTTTATAGAACATGAACAAACTGTAGTACAATCACTTTATGAAAACCTAAAAGATGAATTTTTAGATAAATCTATTTTTGAACCAATTGCACTTTATGGGTACTATAACTGTAAAGCAAACGATACAAAACTTAATATTTATGATGAAAAACAAGAGAATATTATAGCTTCATTTGATTTTCCAAGACAAGGCAAAGAACCACATAGATCTATAAGTGATTATTTTAAACAAGATCATTTTGATGTCGTTGCATTATCATTTGTAAGCTCAGGATTAAAAATAACTGACTTTGAGAAAGATATATATGATAAGGGTGAGTTTTCAAGATATTATAATGTTCATGGTTTAGGTGTAGAATTAGCCGAAGCCTTAGCAGAGATAGTACACAAACAAATAAGACTGGATCTAAATATAGTAGATGATGAAAAACCAACACTAAAAGATGTAAGGATGAAAAACTATCAAGGGTGCAGGTATAGCCCAGGGTATACATCGTGTCCTGATTTGGCTATGAATAGAACTATATTTGACCTACTAAAACCAGAAGATTTTGGTGTCACTCTTAGTGAAACATACCAAATCGACCCAGAGCAAAGTACAGTAGCAATAGTAGTACCAAATAAAGAAGCTAAGTATTTTAATATATGATTTTAATACATTGCGCTCTTCTTTGTGAAGCTCAAATATTTATAGAATCTTTAAAACTAAAAAAAACAAACTCTTTTCCAAAAATATATTCAAACGATAAATATATCGCTTTGGTATCTGGTGTTGGAAAAGAGAATACAATCAATGGGCTAAATTATATTTTTAATAAATATACTATTCAAAAGGCTTTAAATATTGGGATAGCAGGATCTGCAGATACAAGTATAAATATAGGTGAAATTTTTTCTATAAACCATAATATTAAAAACATAAAATCAATAAAGCTATCAACAGTAGATAAAATAGAGCTATCTTCAAATAAAAAAGATAGAGTATATGATATGGAAGGAAATTATTTTTTAGAGTATTGTCAAAACAAACTTGAACAAAACAATATATATATTATCAAAATAGTATCTGATCATCTAGAAGATAAGATATTGTCAAAAGAGTTTATAAAACAACTAATAAATAAACATAAAAAAATCATTTTAGAGATAAGCAGTACTTGATATAGTATAATCCTCTAATAAGTTTTATTTAAGATTAAAGGAAATAGCATTGGTAATTAACTACTTTTTATCTATTCTCAAAATAAAAATTAGTCAATAGATTGGTATAGCTCATCTAATCACGCGTAATTTCTTTCTTAATCTTAATTAAAACTTAATAGTGGATTAAGCTGTACTTCCTATATTGGAATTATAATAGTAAAAGATGCTCCTGTGTACTGCTTATCATTATAAGTATATGT
>JAYEJC010000060.1:0-1860 GCA_034660335.1 Campylobacterota bacterium | reverse complement strand
CTATCTTTGATACTCATTCTTTGAGACACATATTCAGGGATAGATGGATGAGATAAAAAAATACCATTTTTATCAGTAATTCTTACCACAGATGTATCATCTTCCCCTTTGAATTTTTTTGTAAACTTATGAAGATAATCTAAGTCTACAATCAATACAGCTATCGTATTTTCATCTACTCTTAAAGTATATGATATTGTTGATTTATTAGTAGCATTTGAGAGATATACCTTTGACCAAAAATCATCTGCTCCATTTTTTATAGCTAAATAATAATCAGTATTAGAATAATCATACCCCTTATAAAGATTAGTTTTCATATCTGATGCAAAATCTTGCAAAATTCCATCATTATTTAAAATCAAAATAGAAGATATATTTTTTTAAACACGAATAAGACTCATAAGAAGTTTCTTTTTTCTAAATGGATACTCATCTTTTACATATTCACCTAAATACTCAATATGAAAAACGATATCATCAACTTCACTTTGAACTTGGTTCAAAATTTGAGTATGTTTTTTAAATATTGATGATTCTTGAGATTTATACATCTTATACAATATAATAGAAGAGCTTAACAATAAAGGGATTATTGCAAATAAGATAAAATATATTAAAATTTTTGACTTAAAACTCTTGATTTTATATAACATGATAATTTTTAGTTTTTCCTAACAAATTTTTTATTTTTTACTTCCATTATAAAAAATTCTCTCATCACATCACCATATTTATCAAAGATAATATTACCTTGTAAACCTTCATATCGTTTTACTTTTAAAATATTCTTTTTCAAATCAGCAATATTTGAGCTTTTTTCTAAATTTTGAATAAGTATTTGAGCTAATTCATAACCTTGTATAGCAAATACAGATGGCATTATGTCATATCTTTTTTTAAATTTTTCAACAAATGATATAAACTTCTCATCTTTAGAATCATCATTGTATCCCTCACTAAAAATCACACCCTCAACTGAAGCACCACCATTAGTAATAAAATCCATAGTTTTTGCTCAACCACTTGCTAATATTTTTGTAGTGATATTTTTTACTCTTAAGTACTGAATCATATTAGCACTATCTACAGCATTTCCAACTATTAAAATTAAGTCATTATCAGTTTTATTTACTTTTGTTAGGATATCTTGATATTTATCATTTAAATCCATTTTAGCAACATATTGTGACCCACCATTTTCAATAAAAACACTCTCCAAAGTATTTGTATAATCATTTGCATATACTTTATTTTTAGAATCATAGATACAAAATATTTTTTTATATCCACGATCAACCAGCACTTTTGCCAAAGAGCTAAATCTGTTAGGTGAATTATCAACTTGTACTCTTAAAAAGTTATCATCTTGTTGAGAAAACTCACTACTACTAGCTGTTGCTGAGATCAATAACATATCATCTTTATTTTTAATATTTTCAAGAGTTACTTTAGTCATAGAACTTGTTGTATTTCCTACGATAAGTTTTATATTGTTATTTACAAAAAAATCAACTACTTGTTTTGCCTCAGCTTCATCCTGTTTATCATCTTTTTGAATTATTCGAACTTTTTTACCATCAATAGTGTTGCTTATCTCTTCAAAAGCCATAATAAAACCATCTCGTACACTTACACCCAATGATGAATACTTTCCACTAAGCCCAGCAACAAAACCGATATTTATCTCATCTTCTTGTTTATCTGAACAACCACTAAACCCTAAAATCATTATGAGACCACTGCACAGTAACACCCAAAAATAAATCCAAAAAAACCCTTTACTTAAAGCCTTTATGGTCATTTTTTAGCTATAATAACATATAAATACAAAGAATAATTTATTCATAAAAGGTTAAA
>JAYEJC010000059.1:0-1865 GCA_034660335.1 Campylobacterota bacterium | reverse complement strand
TTTCATCAACTAAATCAAAAGAACTTATAGGTGAAACAATCTATAAAAGTCAATCAAGCAGAGAGCTTGATGAAGTTTTATTTAATAGAGTTACTGAGTATATAAACGACAAAAGCTAACGGGGATATAGTAATGAAATTTGAAAATATATTTACTCAATATGATGAAAGTATTGAAAAAAGTGTGGATGTTGATCCTTTGGGTTTTGGTAGTATTTGGACATATTTTGGACAGCAAATCTTTGAAAATAAAATATCATCAGCAACTTTTGATATAAGAAACTTTAACATAAATCTTTTCAATCACTATATAGTTAAAAAGTTATCTATGGATAATGAATATATTAATGACAAAATGTTTCTTAATAAAAAAGAAACTATTGAAAAGTTATTGATTGTTCTTGAAAATATGCTTATATATAGTTGGTGGGAGAATCAGTCAGACTGGGGAGATAATAGAATAGGTCTATTGGGAACATCAAAAGCTATATCTAAGTGGACAGGATCTAATAATATAGAAGAATATTTTGATATAAGTAAAAAGTTTAACGATTTAGAACTCCTAAAAAATCAAAAAACTACAGGTGTAAATGGTACATATAAAGGCTCATTTATTGCGATGTTCAACAGTGATAATATAGACAATGAAAATCTAACAAAAGATTATGATAAGTATTTTGAGAATGGTGAACTATTTAAAGAAATTCAAGAGATAATAGAAAAAAACAAAGATTTTAAAACCTTATCAGATAAAGTAATAAAATTATTTGATGATCAAGAAATAGATACATCAAAAATACCAACAGAAGAGTACTCAAAAGTTTTTAAAAATCACAAAAAAGTTTCCAAGCATACAAAAAAGTTTTGGCTAAAGTATCTAGGATTTAAATCTAAAGAGGCAAAATTAATTTATGATGAGATAGATTTTAAAAGAGGCGTAGATGAAATTATAGAAGAAGCAGATTTAAAAGAAGATAGTAGTAAGTTCACAAAGATTATATCACTTGAACCGAAATTAAATTATTATGAAAAACTGTTTTATTATTTACTTCAAAAAGATGGGATTTTGATTGAAAAGTTAGAAAAGGAAAAGTGTATTACATTTGATTACTCTTTTGAGGGTGAACTTAAAGATGTGCAAGATGAAGTAATTGCCAAGGAAAGGTTGGAAAACTTATCTAATGCAAATAGTATTGGTGAGTTTATTGAATATCATAAAAAGATGATGGATGAGAGAGGTGAAAAAAGTCCTTGGATTAGAGTAGAAAATAACAAAATAAAAGTTACAAATATAAATGCAGTAGCTGATGATATAGATAAAGATGAACTTACTACTATACTAAAAGACAAATTATGGGGTGAAAGACTTTATTATATAGGAACAGTTGCAAGCATAAAGAGAGGATTTGAGCAATGAAAATCTATGAAGAGTATAAAAAAGTAATAAAAAAAATAGGAACGATAAAAAAAGCTTATTTTACAAGTTTTAATCTTGATGTTGATTTTGTGGAAAGTTATATTTTACCTCCACTATTAGGTGAAACACAAATCAAAAACAATAATAATATGAGATTAAAAAGAGAAGATTTAAATACAAAATTAAAAAAAGTAGAAATCAAGTTTTTTTATGATCCAAGTATGCTCTCTTTTAACTACAAACAAACTCTTGCAGATATGTATCCAGTAAAACAAGAAAATGGAGTTTTTCATCCAAAGGTGATATATTTAGAGGGAGTTAATTCAAAGTATATTATAGTTGGTTCTGGAAATTTAACGGTTAGTGGTTGGGGGAGAAATATTGAGACATTTAAAGTTTTAAAAATAACAAATGATAATTTACACAATCAAGTATTAAACTTTTTTGAT
>JAYEJC010000058.1:0-47716 GCA_034660335.1 Campylobacterota bacterium | reverse complement strand
CATCCACTTATATGGCAGCCAAGTATTGACAAGAGTTGTGATTTTGAAGCGATTAAAGAAAATTTTGTTTCAATAACACCAATACAACTAGATATGACTAGTTATAACGATATAGAAAAATTAAAAGGATGGATAAATGAATAACTTCACAGCACAATTAACAGCAGATATAAACAAACTAGTAGGTCTTTTAAGACCAGAAGATGATCTTAATGATATTTTGAAAAAAAGATTAACAAAAAAAGAGTATAAATACTTTAAATTAAGAATGAATGAGAGTAGTGATGATATGATCAAATCAGAACTTCACTGTGATGATAAAAGATTTGAAGAGATAAAAAAACAAACACTCTTAAAAATCAATCAAGAAAAATTAAAAAATGAGCTTGTTGAATAGATGAAATATTTTGTTGCTTTAGCTGTTTATTTTACAGCTACGCTTTATTATACTTGTTGCCAAAAACAAATAATAAAATTACCAGAGATATCTAAAGCAAATCTATCAAAAGTTTCATGGTCAGACTTAAAAGGATTTTCTAGTGATGATTTAAAATTATCATTAGAAGTGTTTCAAAAAGATTGCCAAAAAGCCAAACGATACAAAACTTTAAAAACAGTATGTCAAAAATCTTTTGATGCTACAAATCCTGAATTGTTTTTCAAAACTAATTTCACCCCTTATCAGTTAATAGGGCAAGAGAATCAAGAAGAGGGTTTAATCACTGGATATTATGAGCCAATGTTGTATGGTAGTTTAACAAAAAGTACTAAATACCAATATGCTATTTATAAAACGCCATCAAATTTATTGAAAATAGATCTAAGTAGTGTTTATCCTGAGCTTAAAAAGTATAGGCTTCGTGGTAAAATAGTAGGTAATAAAGTGCTTGCTTATAGTAAAAGAGAATACTTAGAAGATGTAGAAAAAGAGTATTTAGAACCTATATGTTTTGTAAGTGATAAAATTGATCTCTTTTTTTTACAAATTCAAGGGAGTGGAAAAGTTCAGCTAGAAAATGGTGAAGTGATAAATATTGGATATGCTCAACAAAATGGACGGGCGTATTATCCTATTGGGAGAAAACTTATAAAAGATGGATATATAAAAAAAGAGAATATTTCACTTCAAAGTATCAAAAAATGGCTAGAACAAAACCCTACTAGAATTGATGAGATACTAAATCTAAATGATAGTTATGTATTTTTTCATAAATCATCAAAAATAGCAACAGGTAGCTTAGGTGTAGAGCTTGTAGCAAATAGAAATTTAGCAGTAGATAGAAACTTCATACCACTTGGATATCCTGTATTTATCAATACAACAAATCCAATCAATAAAACACCGATAAATCAACTAATGGTAGCAGCTGATACAGGTGGAGCTATCAAAGGTGATATAAGAGCTGATTTCTTTTTTGGAAATGGCTCACTAGCTTTAGAGCTTGCAGGGAAGATGAAACAAAAAGGGAAACTTTATCTTTTTGTTCCAAATAACATAAACTAAAACAATTAAAAAAGAGGGTTAGAAAAATGCATATTACAAATAAAATTTCAAATATATTTCATAAGTTTGCAACAAAAGAGTTTTCAAGAGGAGTTCAAAGTACTATAAATAATGGATATGTAAAAATACTTGGTCTTGATATGGGTGAATTTCACGATCCTAGTAGCTACAAAACACTCAACAAACTTTTTACAAGAGAATTAAGAGTTCCAAGAGATATAGATAGTAGTTTAGATAACTTTATCTCACCAGCAGATAGTTTTGTAACTGAAGCTGGAGATATAGAAAATGAAACAGCATTACAAATAAAAGGGATGAGTTATAGTGTAAAAGAGCTTTTAACAGACGAAATAATTTATGATAATTTTGAAAAGCTAAAAGATGGAAAGTTTATGAACTTTTATCTAAGTCCAAAAGATTATCATAGGTATCATAGTGTTTATAATTGTCAAATCACAAAACTTATTCATATTCCAGGAAAACTTTATCCAGTGAATTTTACCTATTTAAATAAGCAAGAAAATCTTTTTATTGAAAATGAAAGAGTTGTTGTAGAGTGTAAAACAGCTGAAAATCAACTTTTTTATATGGTGTTTGTAGGTGCTTTAAATGTAGGAAAAATGGCATTTACTTTTGAACCAAAAGTAAGTACAAATAGTGATGCTACAAGTGTACAAGTATATGAATATGATGATTTACATATTAAAAAAGGTGATTGTATGGGATACTTTGAGATGGGATCTACTGTATTATTATTTTGGGAAAAAGAGATGGTAGAGTTGGAAAATCTTTTAAATAAAAAAGTACGATTTGGTGATATTATAGCGACAGTTAATTAATAAAATAACCTGTCGTCCTATGGGACATAAGCTATTTTATTGATACCATCATTTGCTTCAAATCCACACATTAAATTTGCGTTTACAACAGCTTGTGAAGAAGCACCTCTTAATAAGTTATCAATACTACTGTTTATAAATATAGCATTATTGTTTTTTTCTACGAAAATATCACAAAAGTTAGTTCCTGCAGTAGATTTTAAGTCAGCTGGTTTATCTAAAATTCTTATAAATTCAGAATCTTTATAATACTCACTTAAAACTTTTTTTACATCTATATCTTGATTTAGAGTAGCATAAATATTAACAAGCATACCCCTTGTAACAGGTATAAGGTGAGGAACAAAATTTATATTTAAATCTTTATTTTTTAATAACTTTATTTTTTCTGTGATCTCTGGTGAGTGTCTATGTTGAAAAGGATTATATGCAAACATATTATCATTTATTGTTACAAAACTTGTAGTTTCACTTAGTTTTTTACCTGCGCCACTTACACCACTTTTTGCATCAATAAATATATTTGTATTATTATCAAAATACTCAACAAAAGGTAAAATTGCAAGAAGTGAAGCAGTAGGATAACATCCTGGATTTGCAACTAATTGTGCTTTTTTTATATCATCTTCATAAAACTCTGGTAATCCATATACAGATAATGGAAGATTTTCCTTATCTTCATGCAAACAATAATGCTTTTCATATATATCAAGTTCTAGCCTATAATCAGCACTTAAATCAACAACTTTTACCCCTAACTCTATTAGTTGTTTTGCAAAAGACATGGAGGTTTTGTGTGGTAGTGCTAGAAAACACAATTTTGATACTTTAGCTATTTGTTTAGGATCTGCTTTTTGTACATCTGCACTATAAACATCTTTTAGTGATGGATGTAGTTTATCAATAGATGTTTCACCAAGACTATTTGCTATATATGATATATTAAATTTCGGGTGATTTAAAAGAATTTTTACAAGCTCAAGACCAGTATAACCACTAGCACCTACAATTGAAACATTTATTGACATTTTATCTCCTATTTAGAATAATACCAAATTTTGTTTGGTATAAGTTTATTTTTTATTATATTGATAAGCAAATAAAAAGGGGATAAAGTAGTTATACTTTATCCCCTTTTTTAAAAAAACTAAAATTACGCTTTTACAGCATCTTTAAGTTTAGCACCAACTTTAAATTTTGCTACAGTTGATTCTGCTATTTGTATTCTTGCACCTGTTGATGGATTTACACCTTCTCTAGCAGCTCTTTTTGAAGTACTAAATGTACCAAAACCAATAAATGCAACACTATCACCTTTTGCTAATGTCTCAGTAATAGTTTCTAGTGTAGCTTCTAAAGCAGCACCAGCATCTTTTTTTGTTAATCCTGCTTTATCTGCAACTTCTGCAATTAATTCAGCTTTATTCATATTTATATCTCCTACTTTTAATTATGATTTAATACTAACAAAAATAAGTTTAATTCAAATTTAAAAATATAGATAAATTATAATCTTTTTGTAAAATATGCTAAAATAGTGTTATGTTAATTAAAAAATCACTTTTTATATCTTTTTTACTCTCATTTAGCTTGTATTGTGAATACTTTGGATTTTCATCTAAAGTTTTAAATACAATTGTTTCTTTATTGGTTATTTATATGCTTTTTCTTAGTTCTAAGAAGGAGTTGTTTTATATTGGATTTACAACATCAATTTTATGGTTTTGGTGGATTGCTTATAGTTTTGTTTATTATGAATTGAGCTATTTAGTTCCTATTGTTATTATTGCAATAGGTTTTATTTATGGTATTTTATTTTATTTTATCTCTTTTTATAACAATGTTATATATAAAGTAATTTATATATTTTTGTTTAGTTTTATAAATCCTTTTTCATTTAATTGGTTTAAATTAGAACTTATATTTATAAATAGTTATTTAGGAATTTCAAAATATGAATTTTTAATTATTTTAATAGCCACAGCAATTTTAATATTTTTTATTAATAAAAAACAATTTAAACTTGCAATATCTATCTATTTATTTATAATTATTTCATTGATTTATATACAATCAACAAATCATAAAGATATCAATATTAGTAAATTAAAAATTTATTTAAATGAAACCAATATTGAACAAAATAATAGATGGAAACGAACATATAAAGATAAGATTATAGATAAAAATATAGAAGATATAAATGAGGCTATTAAAAACAAATATGATATTATTATATTCCCTGAGACCTCTTTCCCATTGCTTTTAAATAAAGATGAAAAACTTAAATTATTATTATTGGAAAAATCAAAAAAAATATCAATTGTTTTAGGTTCATTATATGAAAAAGAGAATATGTATTATAACTCTACATATCTATTTAATAACAACAAACAACAAATAGCTCACAAAGTGGTATTAGTCCCTTTTGGCGAAGCAGTACCTTTACCTGAAAAGATAAGGGATTTTATAAATGATATGTTTTATAATGGTGCTAAAGATTATGAAACAGCACTAAAACCAACAACTTTTAATATAAAAGGTGAAAAGTTTAGAAATGCAATTTGTTATGAAGCTACTACAGATAAAATATATGAAAATTTAGATACAAATTTTATTATTGCAATATCAAATAATGCTTGGTTTACCCCATCGCATCAGTCTGTTTTACAAAGATTATTATTAAAATATTATGCTAAAAAATATAATGTAGTTATTTATAGTGTTACAAATAAAAGTAAAAGTGGTATAATCACACCATGATTACAAAAAATTCAATAGAAAATTTAAAATCTCATCTAGAAATTGTAGATGTAATATCTCAATTTATTGAGTTAAAAAAAAGTGGTGCAAACTTTAAGGCTTGTTGCCCTTTTCATGGTGAAGATACACCGTCATTTGTTGTAAGTCCTACAAAACAAATATATCATTGTTTTGGTTGTGGAGTAGGTGGAGATAGTATAAATTTTGTAAAAGAGTATGAAAAATTATCTTACCCAGAGACTTTAGAAAAACTAGCATCAATGTATAATATATCTTTAGAATATGATAATAATTATAAAAAAATAGACAATTCAATTATAGAAAAGATAAACAAACATTATCAAAAACTTTTAATATTTCATTCAAATGCTTTAGATTATTTAAAAAGTAGAGGGATATCATCTGCTTCTATTGAAAAATTTGAGATAGGATATGCAAGCAGTTCAAATGATACAATAAATTATCTAAAAACTAATTTTTTAAATTTGGCAGATGCCAAAGAATTTGGAATAATAGATAGTGGTCAAAATGGACTATATTCAAGATTTATTGATAGAATAACTTTCCCAATTTACACTATAAATAATTCAATAGTTGGATTTGGTGGAAGAACTATAACAGGTCATAATGCAAAGTATATAAATTCTCCTCAAACAAAATTATTTAATAAATCAAGATTATTATATGGTTATCATATTGCAAAAGAGTTTATATACAAACAAAAAACAATTATAATTACTGAGGGTTATTTAGATGTTGTTATGTTGCATCAAGCAGGGTTTAAACATACAGTTGCAACACTAGGAACAGCTTTGACTAATGAACATCTGCCTTTAATAAAAAGAGGTGAACCAAAAGTAATTGTAGCGTATGATGGTGATAAAGCTGGTCTAAATGCAGCATATAAAGCTAGCTTACTTTTAAGTCATGGACAATTTAAAGGTGGAGTTGTAATTTTTGAAGATGGTATTGATCCTGCTGATATGGTTAAAAACAATGATATAGATAGATTGAATGAGATGTTTTTAAATCCTATTGGTTTTATCCCATTTGTGCTTGATTTTATAATCAAAAATAAAAATCTAGAAGATCCATTACAAAAGCAAGAAGCACTTAAAGAATCAAATGAATTTTTGAAAACATTAACACCAATTTTACAAGAGGAATACTCTACTTTAATAGCAAGAAAACTAAATATTAATTTGTCATTGGTTCAAGTTCAACATTTTAATACACAAAGAACATCAATAATAAATTTATCACAAGCCGACATAGCTGAGCTTAGTATAATAAGAGCAGCACTAGAAAATGAAATATTTTATGATAAAGTGATTAATAGTTTGGATAATACAATGTTTCAAATTCATCATAATGAATTTAATCTTCTAACAACACAAAAAGATAGCCCAGTTTTAAGGAGCTTGTTATTAAACGAACAACTTAAAATACACACAGAAGAGACTTTAAATGGTCAAATAATTGCTTTATCAATGCCATACTACGCAAATAAGCTACAACAAATAAAATTAGATAATAATATACCATTTAAAAAGAAAACAAAACTTATAAGAGATATTCAAGAAAAAATACATAAATTAAAAATACAGAAGCTTGTTAG
Source organism: Campylobacterota bacterium (assembly GCA_034660335.1). GTDB lineage: Bacteria > Campylobacterota > Campylobacteria > Campylobacterales > Arcobacteraceae > JAIOSF01. The sequence continues at coordinate 40,992 of JAYEJC010000058.1, read as the reverse complement.
TTTTTAAATTTTAATTTATTTATTGTATAATTCTAAAAAAATAATTAGGAATAAAATATGGAATTTTTAAATACACTCAATGCACCTCAAGCTATTGGTCCTTATTCTCAAGCAGTTAAGGTTAATGGATTATTATACACATCAGGTCAAATAGCATTAAGTCCAAATGGAGAGATGTGTGAAAATGATATAAAAAAACAAACAAGACAAATTTTTGCAAATTTAAAAGCAATACTAGAAGATAATAATAGTAGTTTGGATCAAGTTGTTAAAATTAATATTTTTTTAACTGATATGAATGACTTTGGAATAGTAAATGTTATTATGGCTGAAGAGTTTGGAGAACATAAGCCTGTAAGAAGTACTATCGCAGTAAAAGGTTTACCAAAAAATGCTATGATAGAGATGGATTTAATAGCAACTGTTATTGACTATCACTAAGTATTATACACTTAAACAAACTTTAAAGTAATTTAAAGTATAATTCGCTTCATAAATTTTAAGAGGATAAGCTAATGTACGCAATTATCAAAACTGGTGGAAAACAATATAAAGTATCAGAAGGTGATATTTTAAATATTGATAAATTAAGTAAAGAACCAAAAGAAACAGTTGAGTTTACAGATGTTATTGCTGTAAATAATGGAGAAGTTTTAAGTACTGGTGATGCTGTAGCAAATGCAACAGTATCAGCAGAAGTTATCGTTGAAGGTAGAGATAAAAAAGTTATCATTTACAAAAAACGAAGAAGAAAAGATAGTAAACTAAAAAGAGGTTTCAGAAGAAGCTTTACAAAAGTTAGAATTACTAAAATAGCTGCATAAGGATAAGATATGGCACATAAGAAAGGTCAGGGAAGTACTAATAATAATAGAGACTCAGCTGGTAGAAGACTAGGGGTTAAGAAATTTGGTGGTGAAAAAGTTGTTGCTGGAAATATCATTATAAGACAAAGAGGAACTAAGATACATGTTGGTTCTAATGTTGGAATTGGAAAAGATCACACAATATACTCATTAATTGATGGTGTTGTTGCATTTGAACAAAAAGATAAAAAAAGAAAAAAAGTTTCTGTTTACGCTTCGTAATCATAATTTTAACAATTTGAATTTAAAGGGTATTAGGGATTTTCCTTGGTACCCTTTTTTAATTAATAGTGCTAGTAGTAAGTACTAATTGTTAAGTATAATTATAAAAATACTTAACACTTAACACTTAACACTACGCACATTGCTATATATGGAGAATAAATATGTTTGTTGATAGTGTAAATTTTAAAGTAAAATCGGGAAAAGGTGGAGCTGGATGTGTTGCTTTTAGAAGAGAAAAGTTTGTTATAAAAGGTGGACCAAATGGTGGTGATGGTGGAAAAGGTGGAGATGTATATTTTGAAGTTGATACAAATACAGATACACTTTCAGCATACAAAGGTACACACTTAATAAAAGCTGAAAATGGTGTACCAGGTCAAGGTAGTAATAAAACAGGAAAAGCAGGTGCTCATGTTACTATCAAAGTACCACCAGGAACACAAGTAATTGATGATGAATCAAATGAAGTTTTAATGGATTTATTGGTAGATAAAGAAAAAGTTTTATTTATTGAAGGTGGAATGGGTGGATTAGGAAATGTACATTTTAAAAACTCAAGAAATCAAGCACCAACTTATGCACAACCTGGACTTGTTGGTGAAGAGAGAAATATTAGGTTAGAGCTTAAACTAATTGCAGATGTTGGTTTGGTTGGTTATCCAAATGTGGGTAAATCAACATTAATATCAACAATATCAAATGCAAAACCACAGGTTGCAAACTATGAGTTTACTACACTTACCCCTAAACTAGGTGTTGTTGATATCAATGAATATAGTTCATTTGTTGCAGCTGATATACCTGGAATTATTGATGGTGCAGCTGAAGGTAGAGGTTTAGGTTTAGAATTTCTTAAGCATATAGAGAGAACAAAAACCCTTTTATATATGATAGATTTAGCTAATTATAGAGAAGCATTAGATCAATATAAAGTATTACAAGAGGAGGTAAAAAAATTTTCTGAAGAACTTTTTTCAAGAAAATTTGCTATTGCCTTAACAAAATGTGATGCAGTTGATGCTACAGAATTAAATGATAAAATCAAAGAATTTATTGATGAAATAGGCTTAGAATCAACAAATAAAAATCAATTTTCATTTGATGAAGATAAAAACTATTTTGTTCAAGATATTGTTTATAATAAATATGATAATAACTTGCCGTACTTTGTTTTACCAATATCATCAGCTACACATTTTAATATAAAAAGTATAAAATTTGCACTTTATGATCTTGTTGGTATGGATAGATGCAAAGACTAGTATTAAAAGTTGGAAGTGCTGTATTAACTCAAAATGGTAAAATAGCACATAGAAGACTTGATAACCTTGTTGAACTCATTGCGGTATTAAAATCTAAATTTGAAGTAATTTTGGTAAGTTCTGGTGCAGTTGCTGCTGGATATACATTATTGAATTTAGATAAAAAACTTGTTTCAAATAAACAAGCACTAGCATCAATTGGTCAGCCATTGTTATTAGAAACTTATAGAAGAGAGTTTAGTAAATATGATATTATTTGTTCTCAAGTTTTATTAGAAGCTACAATATTCGAAGATAGTAAAAGACTCGGTCATGCTAAAGATGCTATGAATGTTTTATTAAAAAATGGTATAGTCCCTATAATAAATGAAAATGATGTCACAGCAGTTGATGAACTAGTGTTTGGTGATAATGATCAATTAGCAGCATATATTACATATTATTTTAATGCTGATTTATTAACAATACTTACTGATATAGATGGCTACTATGATAAAAACCCTCATCAATATCAAGATGCTAAGTTGAAAAAGATTGTATCAAAAATTAAAGAATATGAATTAAATGCAAAAGAGAGTGCAAATAATGAGTTTGCAACAGGTGGTATAGTAACAAAACTCAAAGCAGCTGATTTTTTAATGAAAAAAAATAAAATGATGTTTTTAACAAGTGGATTTGATTTAAAATATATAAAAGATTTTTTAATTAGTAACAATCACACTTTAGGAACGATATTTAAAGTATAAAGTTTTTTAAACTCAATAGATTAAAATAAAGGTAAGATATGACGAATAAACAAAAAATTATATTTATGGGTACTCCTGATTATGCAACACAAATTTTTGAAAAGTTACTAGAAAATGACTATGAAATTATTGCATTATTTACGCAACCTGATAAACCTGTTGGTAGAAAACAAGAGCTAACACCTCCTCATATTAAACAGTTTGCATTAGATAATGGACTTAGTTTACCTATATATCAACCAAATTCATTAAAAGAAAAAGCTATTATAGATATTATAAATAATTTAAATCCAGATATAATTATAGTAGCTGCATATGGTCAAATTTTACCAAAAGAAGTTTTATGTATTGCACCTTGTATAAATTTACATGCTTCATTATTACCTAAATATAGAGGTGCTAGTCCAATACAAGAATCTATTTTAAAAGAAGATAAGTTTTCAGGAGTTACATCTATGATGATGGATGTTGGTTTGGATAGTGGTGATATACTTGGGTTTAAATATGTTAAAATTGAACCACATATGGTTGTATCTGAACTGTTTGATATGCTATCTATAGCTGCAGCTGAATTAACAATTGAAACTTTAAAAAGATTTGATTCTATAAAAACAAAACAACAAAATTTATCAATGGTATCACATTGTTCAAAAATTAAAAAAAATGATGGTTTGGTTGATTTTAAAGATGCAAATATTTTTTATAATAAATATAAAGCATATAAAACTTGGCCAGATATATATTTGAATTCAGGATTAAAGATAAAACAATGTATACTTTATGAAATAGATAGTGTGAATAAAGAGGGAATTATTTTAGAAATCAATAAACATGACATAGTAGTTGGTTGTAGTAAAGGTTCAATAAAAATAATTGATATTCAGCCAAAATCAAAGAAACAGATGAATATTGTTGATTATATTAGAGGAAAAAGGCTTTTATGTGGAGATTATTTATCTTGATAGCATTGATTCGACACACAAGTATTTAAAAGATTATATAAAAAAATACTCATATACTAAACCTCTTGCAATAATTGCAGAATCCCAAACTAATGGTATAGGCAGTAGAGATAATTCTTGGAATGGTAAATTTGGTAATATTTTTTTATCTTTTGTTATTGATAAAGAGTTGTTACCAAAGGATTTACCAATACAATCAGCTTCAATATATTTTAGTTATATCTTAAAAGAGATTTTATATAACAATGGTTCAAAAGTATGGATAAAATGGCCAAATGATTTTTATCTAAATGATAAAAAAATAGGTGGAACTATAACTAATTTGAATAACAATTTAATCTACTGTGGAATTGGTTTAAACTTGAATTTTATATCTAGTGAGTATGGTATTTTAGATATAAAAATTGATAAAAAGATTATTTTAAAACAATACTTAAATAATATAATGGCACAAATCCCATGGAAGCAAATATTTAGTAAATATTTGCTAGAATTCAACAAAAGTAAACTGTTTAAAGCAACAATCAATAATCAAAAAATCTCATTAAAAAATACTAAACTAAATGATGATGGTTCAATAATAATAGATAATAAAAGGGTATATAGTTTAAGATGACTGAAGTAATTACTATAGCAAATCAAAAAGGTGGAGTTGGTAAAACAACAACTGCTGTAAATTTAAGTGCGGCATTAGCATTAGAGGGCAAAAAAGTTTTATTAATCGATGCTGATCCACAATCAAATGCTACTACAAGTTTAGGGTTTCATAGGGATTCTTATGAATATAATCTATATCATGTTATGTTAGGTACAAAAGAGTTATCAGACATAATATTAAATGTGAAAGATATAGATAATTTATATGTAGCTCCATCAAATATAGGTTTAGTAGGTATAGAAAAAGAGTTTTATAAAAATACCCAAGATAGAGAATTAGTTTTAAAAAGAAAATTAGATTTAATAAAAGATAATTATGATTTTATTATAATAGATTCACCACCTGCATTAGGTCCTATTACTATAAATACACTTAGTGCTGCTAACTCAGTTTTGATACCAATACAGTGTGAATTCTTTGCATTGGAAGGTTTAGCTCAATTATTAAATACTATAAAATTAATAAGACAAACAATAAATAGACAACTTGAAATAAAAGGTTTTTTACCAACTATGTATAGTGGTCAAAATAATCTTTCAAAACAAGTATTTGCTGATTTAGCTAAACATTTTGAGAGTAAATTATTTAAATTAGCTAATTCATCATATGTAGTAATTCCTAGAAATATAAAATTAGCAGAAAGTCCTAGCTTTGGTAAACCAATAATGTTATATGATGCAACAGCTAGTGGTACTAAAGCGTATATAAATTTAGCTAAATCAATTCTAAAATAGGAGATTATTATGGCACTTGGAAGAGGATTGGGTGAATTATTAGGTGAGATAGAAACAGCATATGATAATGGAAATGAAAATACAAAGCAAAACAATGTTAATTTAATTAACATTAATGATATTAAAGTAAATCCTTATCAACCTAGAAAAATATTTAATGAAGAAAAGTTATTAGAATTACGAGACTCTATTGAAGAACATGGATTACTTCAACCTATAGTTGTTACAAAAAGTGACAATACTTATATCCTAATAGCAGGTGAGAGAAGATTAAGAGCTAGTAAATTAGCTAATAAAGAGTCAATAGAATCGATAATATTAAATGTAGAAGATAAAAAATTAAGAGAATTAGCTTTAATTGAAAATATTCAACGAGATGATTTAAATATTATAGAGATTGCATATTCATATGCAGGTTTAATCAATGATTTTAAAATGACACATGAAGAGTTGGCAAAAATTGTTTCCAAAAGTAGAAGTTCTGTTACTAATATTCTTAGATTATTAACATTAAGTAACTATACACAGCAGATGATAGGTGCAAATAAATTAACACTAGGACATGCAAAAGTTATAATTGGTCTAACTGAGGATGATGAAAAATTAATAGTAGACTCTATAATAGGTCAAAAATTAAGTGTTAGAGAAACAGAAAATTTAGTTAAAAAGATAAAAAATAATAAAAATATTGATAAAAAAGATTTAAAAAAAGAAAATTCAAACTACCAATTGCCACTAAGTTTGAAAAATAAATTGTCTAATGATAACTTAACAGCAACATTAGATAAAAATTATTTTAAAATAAAAATAAATTCACAAGAAGATATTGAAAAAATTGTTAATTATTTTAAAAATATATAATATACTTAATTACTCTTAATAAAAGTAATAGGTTTCTTTAGTTATAATTTGTTTAAGTTTTAGTGTAACTAAACTGTAAAAATTGTATGGAGAAACAAATGTTAGACATAAGTCCAATATTGCTTATTAGTACTGCATTAGTATTTTTGTTAGTACTTGCTAGGCTAAATAGCTGTCTTTACAAACCTTTATTTAAGCACATGGAAGATAGAGATGCAAAGATCAAATCAGACATGTTAAATGCAAAAAAGAATGGTGCTAATGTAGATGGTATGCTTGAAGAAGCAAATCATATTATTTCTGAAGCAAAAAAAGAAGCGAATAAGATTAGAGAGAATGCTAAACTAGAAGCTATGAATATTGCTGAAGTAAAATTATCAGATGCTAAATTAAAAACAGAAGAAAAGTATAATGATTTTGTTTTATCTTTAGTTGAAGAGAAAAAAGCTTTAGAAGATTCATTAGTTTCAAGATTGCCTCTTTTTAAAGAGAGCTTACAAGCTAAACTTAGCACAATATAGGGTGGTGAAAGTATGAAGAAAATATTATTTGCACTATCAGTGATTGTTCCATTTACTTTATTTGGTAGCGATGCTCATGCAAATGTAGAAACTGATATATTAGAAAGAACAGTAAACTTCCTTATTTTCATTTCTATCTTGTATTATTTATTAGCAGATAAACTAAAAGCGTTTTTTGGTGACAGAACAAAATCTATTCAATCTGAGTTAGATGCTGTTCAAGAAACACTAAAAGCTTCAGAACTTAAAATTTCTGAAGCTAAATTAGAAGTTGAAAATGCTAAAAAAATTGCAAAAGAATTAATCGCTTCTGCTAATGCTGATGTAGAATCAATTAAAAATAAAATAGAGGTTGCTGTAGAGCAAGAGATAGCTTTTCTATCAAAAAGTTTTGAAGAAAAATCTGATTTAGAACTAAGAAAAGTTAAAAAAGAGGTTGTTGAGAGTATTCTTAACCAATTATTAAGTAATGATAGTATTGCATTATCACAAGATGAAGTTGCAAATATTATTCTAAAAAAGGTTGCATAGATGATTGATTTAGTTGCAAAAAGATATGTAAAAGCTTTAATGTCTCAAAGAGATATAGATAGTTTATCATCTATTTATAATGAATTAAATACTATTTCAACTGCATATAATGATGAAAAGTTTTTACTGATAATATCTTCTACAGATGTTACAATAAGTAAAAAGATTGATTTACTTTTATCATTTAATGATTCGTGTAGCGAAACTACAAAAAATCTTATTAAACTTTTAGGTGATAATAAAAGATTAAATATTATTCCTACTATTGTAAAAATATTAAAACAAGAATTGGCTATTTTAAATAACACTTATACAGGTGTTGTTTATACTAATGTTAAATTATCAGAAGCAGATATGACGAATATGAATTCTGCATTTGCTAAAAGATTTGATGTTAATTTAGAACTTTCTCAAAACATATGTGACTACAATGGTGTAAAAGTTGATATAGAGGGACTTGGTGTTGAAATTGGTTTTTCAAAAGAAAGATTAAAATCTCAAATGATTGAGTATATTTTAAAAGCAGTTTAGAAAATTAAAGGAGAAATTGAATGAGTACAAAGATTCAAGCAGATGAAATCAGTTCTATAATAAAAGAAAGAATTGATAATTTTGAATTAAATGTAGATGTCAATGAGACAGGAAAAATAATCTCTTTTGCTGATGGTATTGCAAAAGTTTATGGATTAAATAATGTTATGGCTGGTGAGATAGTTGAGTTTGAAAATGGTGCTAAAGGTATTGCATCAAACTTAGAAGAAGCGGCTGTTGGTGTAGTTGTATTAGGTAGCAGTGAGGGTTTAAGAGAAGGTACTAGTTGTAAAAGACTTGGTGAACTTCTTGAAGTTCCAGTTGGTCCAAATGCACTTGGTAGAGTAGTAAATGCACTTGGTGAACCTATTGATGGTAAAGGTGTTATTGATGCAACAGAAAAAAGATTTGTTGAAGAGAAAGCTCCTGGAATTATGGCTAGAAAGTCTGTTCATGAGCCATTAGTAACTGGTATTAAAGCTATTGATGCACTTGTTCCAATTGGTAGAGGTCAAAGAGAGCTTATTATTGGTGATAGACAAACAGGTAAAACTACTGTTGCTATTGATGCTATTATTAACCAAAAAGGGCAAGATGTTAAATGTATCTATGTTGCTGTTGGTCAAAAAGCTTCAAGTGTTGCTAATGTTGTCGGTGCTTTAGAAGCTGCTGGTGCTATGGAGTATACAACTATTGTAGCTGCTGGTGCATCAGAATCATCTGCATTACAATTTTTAGCACCATATACAGGTGTTACTATGGGTGAATACTTTAGAGATAATGGACAACATTGTTTAATCATATATGATGATTTATCTAAACATGCTGTTGCTTATAGAGAGATGTCACTACTTTTAAGAAGACCTCCAGGTCGAGAAGCGTATCCTGGTGATGTTTTTTATCTTCATTCAAGATTACTTGAAAGAGCTGCAAAAGTTAATGATGAGTTAGGTGCTGGTTCACTTACTGCATTACCTATTATTGAAACTCAAGCTGGTGATGTTGCTGCTTATATTCCAACTAATGTAATTTCTATTACAGATGGTCAAATATTCTTAGAAACTGATCTATTTAATTCAGGTATTAGACCTGCTATTAATGTTGGTTTATCAGTATCAAGAGTTGGTGGTGCTGCTCAAATTAAAGCTACAAAACAAGTTGCAGGTACATTAAAACTAGATCTTGCTCAATATAGAGAACTTGAAGCTTTTGCTCAGTTTGCTTCTGATCTTGATGCTTCTACTAGAGCTCAGTTAGAAAGAGGTCAAAGAATGGTTGAATTACTAAAACAAGGTGTTAATAAACCTTTAGTGATTGAAAAACAAGCAACAATTCTTTATGCAGGTGTAAATGGGTTTATAGATGATATCGATCCATCTGATGTAGTTAGATTTGAGACAGAATTTCACGAATTTATTGAGTCTAAGTATTCAAGTATAATCACAGATTTAAATAGTAAGAAAAAGATTGATGATGATATTAAGGAAGTTCTTGAAACTGCAATAAATGAGTTTAAAACTATCTTTAAAGCAGACTAAGGATAATTTATGGCTAACTTAAAAGATATTTCAAGACAAATTAAGAGTGTTAAAAATACGCAAAAGACTACAAAAGCTATGAAGCTTGTGTCTTCTGCAAAATTAAGAAGAACACAACAATTGTCAGAACAAGCAAAAAGTTATGCCTTAAAAATTAATGATATTTTATCTGAGATTGCTACTAGAATAAGTAATGTACAAGATAAAGAAAATCTAAATCGAGCTTTTGTTCCAAATGAAACTCCAAAAACAGTTGATATTGTTTTTGTTACAGCAGATAAAGGTCTTTGTGGTGGTTTTAATATGACTACTATAAAAGAGGTTAGAGGACTTATTGAAGAGTATACTTCAAAAGGCTCTACTGTTAGATTAAGAGCAGCAGGAAGAAAAGGGATTGATTATTTTAATTTTCAAGGTGTAGATTTATTGGCTAGCGAAGTTGGTTTAACTTCAGCTCCAACATACGAAAAAGCATCTGATTTTATAGGTGATGCATTTGATGATTTTAACAATGGAATAACTGATAAAGTTATAATGGTGTATAATGGATTTTTAAATATGTTAGCTCAAGAGTTAAGAGTTAAAGATTTATTGCCAGTGTCATTAGAATCAGTTTCAACAGATCAAGATTCATCAATGTTAGATATAGAACCAGATGATGATGAAGAGATATTAAATGAATTAACTGCTAAATATGTTGATTTTAATATGTATTATTCATTAATTGATTCTCTTGCAGCAGAACATAGTGCTAGAATGCAGGCTATGGATAATGCAACAAATAATGCAAAAGAAAAAGTTAATGATTTAACAGTTCAATTTAATAAAGCTAGACAAGCTGCAATTACAACAGAATTAATCGAGATTATTTCTGGTGTTGAATCAATGAAGTAATAGAAAGGAATAGGATATATGGAAGGTAAAATTATTCAAATTATGGGTCCCGTTGTTGATGTAGAATTCGACGGATACTTACCTGCAATTAATGATGCAATCGAAGTACCTGGTACTAAAGAAAGATTAGTGCTAGAAGTAGCTGCTCATATTGGTGATAGTAGAGTTAGAACTATTGCTATGGATATGACAGAAGGATTAAAAAGAGGAACTAAAGTTGAAGCTACTGGAGCTCCAATTATGGTACCAGTTGGTGAAGAGGTTCTAGGTAGAATTTTTAATGTTATTGGTGAACCAGTTGATGATGGTGAGGCAGTTTCAGCTGAAGCTCCAAGAATGTCAATTCATAGAGATGCTCCTGCATTTGAAGAACAATCAACATCTACAGAGATGTTTGAAACAGGTGTTAAAGTAGTTGATTTACTTGCTCCTTATGCAAAAGGTGGAAAAGTTGGACTATTTGGTGGTGCTGGTGTTGGTAAAACAGTTATTATTATGGAGCTTATCCATAATGTTGCATTTAAACATGATGGTTATTCTGTTTTTGCTGGTGTTGGTGAGAGAACAAGAGAAGGAAATGATCTTTATTATGAGATGAAAGATTCTAATGTACTTGATAAAGTTGCTTTATGTTACGGACAAATGAGTGAGCCTCCTGGAGCAAGAAATAGAATTGCACTTACAGGTCTTACAATGGCTGAGTACTTTAGAGATGAAAAAGGTCTTGATGTTCTTATGTTTGTAGATAATATATTTAGATTTGCTCAGTCTGGTTCTGAGATGTCAGCACTTCTAGGAAGAATCCCTTCAGCTGTTGGTTATCAACCTACACTTGCAAGAGAGATGGGTGCTTTACAAGAAAGAATTACTACAACTAAAAAAGGTTCTATTACTTCAGTTCAAGCTGTTTATGTACCTGCGGATGACTTAACAGATCCAGCTCCTGCTTCTGTTTTTGCTCACTTAGATGCTACTACAGTTTTAAATAGAAAAATTGCTGAAAAAGGTATTTATCCTGCAGTTGATCCATTAGATTCAACTTCAAGAATTTTAAGTGCTGATGTATTAGGTAATGAACATTATGATACAGCAAGAGGTGTACAATCACTTTTACAAAAATATAAAGATTTACAAGATATTATTGCTATTCTTGGTATGGATGAATTAAGTGAAGCTGATAAGCTTGTTGTTGATAGAGCAAGAAAAGTTGAAAAATTCTTATCTCAACCATTCTTTGTTGCTGAAGTATTTACAGGTAGTCCTGGTAAATATGTTGAACTTTCTGATACAATTAAAGGATTTAAAGGTATTATAGAAGGTACATTTGATCATATGCCAGAAAACTCTTTTTATATGGTTGGTGGTATTGATGAAGCTATATCAAAAGCTGAGGCAATGAAAGCAAAAGCATAATTGCTAAAAAGGTAAAAATATGGATACAATTAAATTATCAATAGTAACTCCAAATGGTGAGATCTTTTCTGGAGAAGTTAAGTCTGTTACGCTTCCAGGTAAAGAGGGTGAGTTTGGAGTTTTACCAAATCATGCTTCACTTGTGTCTTCTTTAACTGTAGGAGTTATTGAAATAGATAAGTTAGATGGTAGTGTAGAAGCTATTGCTATTAACTGGGGTCATGTAAAAGTTTCTGAGGTATCAGTAGATATTCTTGTTGATGGTGCTGTTGCATTATCAGGTGGATCAGAATCTGATATTTCTGCAAAACTTGAAGAAGCAAAAGCTTTAGTTAATTCTGTTCAAGATTCAAATGTCTCAATGGCGGCAGTTGAATCTAGAATCACTTCTTTTGCATAAACAATATTAATTAGATGATTGATATTAGTTTAAATTATTTAAGTAATAGTAGTGCTATATCTTTAGGGGTATTAGCACTATTGTCATTTTATCTGATAATAACATTTTGGATGTTTATTTACAAATTCTTTTTATTATCAGATAAAATACAATCTGAAAAAAACAATCTTAATTCACTTGTTTCACGAGATTCTAAAATAAATCCATTATCAAGAATAGGTCAGTGTATCGGAGAAACTAAAATATCAAAAGAAATTTTAAGTGTTTGTGAAACATCATTTGTTAGAGATGTTAGTTCAGGATTGTCATGGTTATCTATTATATCTTCTACTGCTCCATTTATAGGTCTATTTGGTACTGTTGTCGGTATTTTAGAATCATTTGCAAAGTTTTCAACAGTTAGTAAAGTGAGTTTTTCTACTATTGCACCTGTAATAAGTGAGGCTTTAGTTGCTACAGCTGCTGGTATATTTGTAGCTATTTTTGCATATACATTTCATCAAATTTTGACTCGTAAAGTTTATGAATATAATACATATTTGAGATCTCAAGCAGATATTATATTAGCAAGAGGATAGATAGTGTACAACTATGATCAAAAGCCTGATTTAAATATTACGCCATTAGTTGATGTAATGTTAGTTTTATTAGCTATATTAATGGTAACTGCACCAGTTTTAGAATATGAAGAAAATATAAACCTACCAAAAGGTAGTAAATCAAAAAAAGTTCAACAAATTTCAAAAATTGACATTATTGTTAATAACCATAAAACAATAATTGTTAATAAAATTAAATATAAATATATCAATTTTGCAGATAGTTTTATATTGTTTGCAAAAGATAAGGATCGAAATACACCAGTGCATATAAGAGCTGATAGAGATTTGAAATATGATGATGTTATTTATATATTAAAAACAGTTAAAGAAGCTGGATTCTTTAAAGTGTCATTGATAACAGATGGATAATAAACGAGTATTTTTCATATCTTGTTTATTATCAATATCAATATATGCAACAATTATATTTACTTTTTTATTCTATTTACAAAATAGTGATGTTAAAAAATTTGATTCAATAGCAAAAAATACTATTTTGCAGTTAGACATAATCGTTGATTCTCCAAAAAAAGTATTTAATAAGGTTGATATTCAATCAAAAATAAAAAATAATAAATCAAAAAAAGTTATAAAAAAGTCAAAATCAACAAGTGCAAAAAGAAAAACTAATCTTAAATCGCTTTTTGCAAATGTAAAAACCAAGTCAACTAATATTGTTAAAAAAAGAGTTACAAATATTAAGCAAAGTAGTATAGCAAGTAGATATAAATCAAAATTTGAAAAAATTAAAAAAACAAAAAATCTTTCTTTAAATAACTTAAATAAGAATAAACATAAAAATTTTAAAAATATTGTTAGTAATGAATCTAAAAATAAAAGTGATCCTTATTATTCTAAAATCTATGAATTAATTTCAGCTAGATGGCAACCTACAATATTTTTTAGTAATACAAAAGCAAAAGTTATAATCACAATTTCAAATAACGGAGACTTTAAATATAAATTTATACAATATTCTGATAATATTAGTTTTGATAAACAGTTAAAAGGTTTTTTAGATAATCAACTAAATATAAAATACCCTATCAACCCAAATAATAGAACAACAAATATTGAAATTATATTTCAATCAAAAGGATAATAATGAAAAAATTTATATTTTTAACAGTTTTAGTATTTAATCATCTATTTGCAATTGATGCAACAATGGAGATAATTAAAAATAAAATGAAATTGCCAAATATTTCAGTGATTGTATCTAGTGATACGATTGACAATCAAAATTTAGCAAATAAAATTGTTAAGCTTATCAATAAAGACTTATTAGTAAGTGGGCATTTTAATCAAAGTAAAATTATAATCGATAGTAGCTATGATCAAAAGCCAAACTATCTAATATTAAAACAAAATGATATTGATCTTTATCTTGTTGTTCAATTAAAAGTAAATCAATTAAAAGGTATAGAGGTAAACACAAAATTATATGATATAAATAGTGGAAATATTGTTTTAAGTAGATCATATACAACATCAAGTGAAGCTAGATATCCATTTTTATCTCATAAAATATCAATTGATGTTAATAGATATTTAGATGCTCCATCAATTGATTGGATGGATAAATTTATTGTTTTTTCAAGATATTTAACACCTAAATCAAGTGAGATAGTTATCTCTGATTATACACTTAGTTATCAAAAAACTATAGTAAAAGGTGGATTAAATATATTTCCTAAATGGGCGAATAAAAGTCAAGAAAGTTTTTATTATACAACATACAAGTATGATATACCAACACTAATGAAAAAGAATTTATATACAGGTGAAAATAAAAAGATTTTATCAAGTGATGGAATGATAGTTTGTTCTGATGTTAGTCAAGATGGTAAAAAATTAGTCTTAACAATAGCTCCTAATGGGCAGCCTGATATCTATGTATATAATGTAGAAGAAAAATTGAAAACTAGAATTACAAGATATAGTGGGATTGATGTTGGTGGAAGCTTTGTTGAAAATGATAAAAAAATAGTTTTTGTTTCAGATAGACTTAAGTATCCAAATATTTTTGCTAAAAAGATAGGGGATAAAGGTGTAGAGCGTATGATATACCATGGTAAAAATAATACTCAATGTACAACATATGGGGATTATATCACTTATTCAAGTAGAGAAACAGATAATGAGTTTGGTAGAAATATATTTAATTTATATTTGATTTCTACACATAGTGATTATGTAAGAAGATTAACAACAAATGGAAGAAACCAATTTCCAAAGTTTTCATCTGATGGTGAGTCAATATTATTTATAAAAAATAATAAAGAGGGTAGTTATTTAGGTATTGTAAGAGTCAATTACAATAAAAGTTTTATTTTTACACTTAAAAGTGGAAAGTTACAATCAATTGATTGGTAATAAAATTTTAAGTGTTGATATAGTAAAATAATCTAAATTTTCATTAAAAGGCAAAATATGAAGAAAAAATACATAAGTTTTATTGTTGGTTTAATAGCTGTTGGACTATTGACAGGTTGTGCACCCAAAGAGGTAGAATATGAGGGAAGTTCATCGAATGACCAAAATAAATCAACAAAAACTGATAATAAACTTGACCAGATTCAAGGTGAAGAGCAAACAATAGAGGTAAATAATGATGAGAGTTCTTCAAATAGCATAGATAGCAATGTGGAAACTAATATTGATAATAGTAGTACAACAAATGGTATAAATTCTGTAAATAGTGATATAGGTGGACAAACTGTTACTTTAAATTCTGTTCACTTTAACTTTGATAAGTTTAATTTAACTGATGAGATGAGAGAGATAGCTACTGAAAATGCTAATAAGATTAATACTACTTCAGAAACTTATAATAATTTAAAAATAAAACTCGAAGGTAACTGTGATGAATGGGGTACCGATGAATATAATTATGCACTTGGTTTAAAAAGAGCAAAAACTGCAAAAGATGCATTAATAGCTGATGGGGTTGATGAGAGTAAGATTATGTTAGTTAGTTTTGGTGAAAGTAACCCTATTTGTACTGATAGAAATGTAGCTTGTTGGAAGTTAAATAGAAGAGTTGATTATAGACTTTTACCTTAATTTGGATTATTGTGTTGTTTAATAAAAAGATATCATTAGTTTTATTGTTTAGCTTATCAGCTTATGCTGAAATCTCTATGTTTGGTGCTGGTGCTTTGGATTCTAAAAACCCATACGGTTTAACAGAGACTGAAAAGGTTATTGTAAAAAATAAAAAAATTTTATCAGACAACCAAAAAAGAATTAAAAAAGTTGATACTTCAATAAGTGACTTATCACAGCGTATAGATGGATTAGAATCAATATATGATGGTGATTCACAAAAATTAAATAAGTTATATTTGAATTTTAATAAGCATATCAAAGATTTAAAAGAGATAAGAAATCTTAATAAATTATCAGATAATGAACAAAATAGAAAACTTCTATATATAGAAAATTCTTTAAGTGACTTAAGAGATGAAGTAAAAATAAATATTACAAATATTGATAATTTGAAAAAATCTTTTGATAAAATTGTAGTATTAGTAAATGATATTAATAGTAAATATGTTACAAAAACAGAGTTCAATAAATTGATTGAGATTTTAGATAAAAAAGAGAGTCAAAAACAAGTTAGTAAAAAGAATAATACTCCAAAATACAATAAAACAAAAAAAGAGTTAATTGAAGAGGTTAGAGTATTATTTAAAAAAGATTATTTTACTAAGGCACTACCTATCTTAGAATATTTGATAAAAAACAATTATAGACCAGCTGAATGTAATTTTTATGTAGGTGAGATAAAATTTTATAGAGATAAATACAAAGATGCTTTATATTTTTTTAAAAAAAGTATGTTGCTTTATGATAAGGCAAAATATTTACCAAAATTACTTCTACACAGTGCAATATCATTTGAAAAAACTGGACAAGATGATAATGCACTAAAGTTTTATACAACACTTCTAGAGGTTTATCCAGATACTATTGAAGCAAAAGAAGCTTCTAAAAAAATTAAATAAATGAAAATAAAAAAGGAAAATTATGTCGAATAAAGTAATTTCAATAGAATATACATTAAATGATGCAAATACAAATGAAAAGTTAGATTCAAATGTTGGTTCAAATCCACTAGAGTTTATTAGTGGTATGGGTCAAATTATCCCAGGTTTAGAAAAAGAGATTGCTGATTTAAATAAAGATGATAAAGTCGATGTAATGGTTAAGCCAGCTGATGGTTATGGTGAATATAATGATGAAGCTGTACAAAATCTACCAAAAGAGCAATTTGCTGGTATTGATTTAGTTGAGGGTATGTCATTATATGGTACTGGTGAACAAGGTGAAACAGTACAAGTTACAGTTAAATCTGTAGGTGAAACTGATGTTACTATTGATTACAATCACCCAATGGCAGGAAGAACATTAATGTTTACTGTTACAATAGTAGATGTAAGAGCTGCTACAGAAGAGGAGCTACAAACAGGTGTTGTTGGTGGTATGGCTACTGCTGGTGGATGTTGTGGTGGAGGTTCTTGTGGAACTGATAGCCATTCTTACGCAGATGAATCAGATAGTTGTTGTGGAAGTCACACTGGTGAAAATGCAGGTGGATGTTGTTCAAGTCATTAGTAAAATAAACTAATCGATTAAAATTTTAAACTCCCATTTCAGTATGAAATGGGAGTTTTTAGTTTATAATATGAAAATAATTTATAGGGGAGAATTAGATGAAAAAAGTAGCTTTTATATTTCCAGGGCAAGGTAGTCAATCTGTAGGTATGGGTAAAGATTTTTATGAAAATAGCGATATTGCTAAAGAGATGGTTGCAAAAGCAACTCAAAGATTAGATATAGATTTTGAAAATCTATTATTTGAAGAGAATGAACTATTAGGTCAAACTCAATATACACAACCAGCAATTTTATTAGTTAGCTGTATCGCTTTAGAGATATTCAAATCAAAATGTGATATTACACCAGAATTTGTACTTGGTCACTCTTTGGGTGAATTTTCTGCACTTGTAGCAAGTGGAGCTATCAATTATCTTGATGCAGTTGAGCTAGTACATAAAAGAGGTTTATTTATGAATGAAGCTTGTGCTGGTGCAGGTGCTGGTATGATGGCATTAGTTGGTCTTGATGATGCAACAGTTGAATCTATGACTGCTGCACAAAGGGAAGATGGTAAGAAAATTTGGGCAGCTAATTATAATATGGATGGTCAAATTGTTGTAGCTGGTATAAAAGCTGATCTTGAAGCTGTTGCTGATAGTTATAAAGAAGCTGGTGCAAAAAGAGCATTAGTATTAGATATGAGTGTAGCTAGCCATTGTGAGCTTTTAAATAGTGCAGTCGATAAACTAAATCCATATTTAAATGATTTTATTACAGATAATTTTAACACAAGTGTTATATCTAATGTAACAGCTCAAGCTTATAATACAAAAGATGAAGCTATTGGATTACTTGGTAAGCAACTTACATCACCTGTTAAATATAAACACTCAATCGCTGCAAATGCGAATAATATTGATGCTTTTATAGAGTTTGGTAATGGTATAGTTTTAAAAGGTTTAAATAGAAAAATATGTAAAGGTGTACCAACTTTAAATGTTTCTGATATGAAAACATTAGAAAATGCTTTGGAAACTCTTTAGTTTTAAGAGTATCTTTTTACAATTAAAAAACTTCATCTTTAGATGGAGTTTTTTTAATCTTAACGATCAATAACAACCCAAATATAAAAAGTACCATCAGATTCTGTATAGGTATCTTTTACAAAACTACTTTCTAAGTATCCATTTGCTTTTTGTATTATCTCTCGTGAAAAACTTTTGTTATATTTACCATTTTCATCTTGTATTTTTGTTAATTTACTATTTGAAGATAATGTAACTTTTATAGTTTCAAGTAGTGAAGCTCGTGCTTTTATCTTTGCTACTCTTCTATCTAGTTTACTCTCTACAATACCAACTCCACCTATATATTTATCTGTTGTTGGTGTATCTATCCATGATGGTTGTGCAAATGCACTTATTGTTATTATACAACTAAGTATAAAGTATTTCATAATTATTCCTTTAGCTTTAAAACATTATTTTATCATATTTTCATACAAAATACAATTAGTTTTTTAAACAAAATTTTACTATAATAATATCTAAAAAATCTCAAGGCTTTATATATGAAAATATTTTTATCAATTATGGTGTTTTTTGTTTCACTTTATAGTGAATGTGATATACAAAAAGGTATAGAAATACCTGCTTCAAAAATAGATGATTTGAGTTATATTCAGAAACGATTAAACTCAACCTATACAAAAGAGGATAAGACAAATCTGTTTTTAGATATAGATAACTGTAAAGATGATATTCAAGAATCAATAGAAACTATAAATGACTCTATACAGGTACAATATAATAACTATCAAGACCTTTCAAACAATGAAAACATAAAAGCCTTGGTGCAAAATATAAGACTCAAAAAAGAAGCTATAAAAGATGCAAAAAATATCATGAAAAATACTTTAAAATCTATAGGGTTTCAAGGTTTTTTTGCGGTTAATTATAAGTTTAACAAAATAGAATATATACCATCAAAAGAGAAAACAAAAGGGTATAATATATTAGCACCATTAGCTGTAGAAAATCTATCAAAAGTATATATGGAAACTTTTACATCTATTAAAAACAAAGAGATAAAAGATGTCATCAAACAAAATGTATCAGGAAAAGTTGTCCCTTTAGATGGAGGCTTTGCTAAAGCCAACTACTCTACTGGCGAGTTTTTTTATATAGCTAGGTTAGAAGTTTTTCCACTTGATAAAGATATATCAAAAAAAGGTAAACGCTCAAATATCCAAGCATATCAGATCACACAAAAGAGAAATATAGATAAAATACCATCAAAATATCAGCAAAAAGTAAAAAATCTTTTTAATAGTAGAACATATAAAGAGATGAAAAGAAAAAACCAAAAAGCTAAAAAAGCTCAAAAAAGAGCAATATCCAAATATAAAAGAGTGGTAAAAAAAACAAATCAAGAGATAGAGGAGCTTGAGATACAACTTGCCCGTGCAAAAAGAAAAATAGATACAATCTTTTCAGATATACCATATAAGTGTAACACAAATATATCTACTTGTATCAAAAAAGCACAAAACGAAGTAGTATCAAAGATAAAAGCTAAAAATCTAGATAAACTAAAACAAAAAGACAAAGAACTTATCAAACAAAATAGCTCTTTAAGTATAGTTGGTGGATTTAAAAAAGATATATCACAAAAAGCTAAAGAGTTAGCTACAAATATTGTAAAAGAGTACTCAAAAGTTGGGTCATTTTCAAATGATATAGTTATAGTAAATGGTAAAATAGTAAAAGATACTCAAAAGAGTAAAAAAGAGATATATAGAAACTTAGAGAAGTTTTATATCTATCCTATAGAAGATGGAGAGTTATTTGATGTGATAGTTGTAGCAAAATTTCTGACATCTAAAAATGGAAGTACTACTTCATACAGTGGAACAAACTACAAAAAAGCTATAGACAAACATTCATATATCCAACCAGCGATGGTGAAGATAAAATCAGGCTCATTTATGATGGGAAGCAATAATGGAGATAGTGATGAAAAACCTGAACATAGAGTAACTATACCAAACGACTTTTATATAGGAAAATATGAGGTGACAAATGAAGAGTTTGCAAAATTTTTAAATGATTCAAATGTTCAAGGAAATTGGTTTGAAGATAAATCACAAGATAGTGATAGCAGAATCATAAAAAATGGAAATAGCTATAAAGTGGAATCAGGATATGAAAAACATCCAATAGTAGAGGTATCTTGGCATGGTGCAAAAGCTTATTCTAAATGGTTAAGTAAAAAAACTAATCAAAATTATAGATTACCAACAGAGGCAGAGTGGGAATATGTAGCAAGAGCAGGAACAACTACAAAATACTCTTTTGGAGATAGTTCAAGTGACCTAAGCTCTTACGCTTGGTATAGTTCAAATAGTGGTAATAAAACACACAAAGTAGGTACAAAACAACCAAATCCATGGGGAGTATATGATATGCACGGAAATGTATGGGAGTGGTGTGAAGATTGGTATATAGACAACTACAACTCTACACCTAGGGATGGAACTGCTTATAATAATAAAAAAAGTTATAAAGTCCTTCGTGGTGGTTCGTGGGGCAATACAGCTTACTTTCTTCGCTCGGCTAATCGTTACTGGTATACTACTAGTGACGCGAGCAACTTCATTGGGTTTCGTTTGGTGTTGTCCGATTGAGGGAACTTTACACTTGGAATTTAGTGTTTTTTACACTTGAAATTTTTACATTTTTTATTTTTAAACGGGCGTTAGCCCGAAATTTTTAGGATAATATACGATGAATGACAACTACCCTATCATAGTCAAAACATACCAACTCACCCTTTGGTATATAAAAAAGATAGAGAAACTTCCTAGAAATCATAAGTTTACTTTAGGGGAACGGATACAAAATGAACTTTTGGACCTACTACTTATCTATACACAAGCTATATATAGCAAAAACAAAAAAGAGCTACTAATCAAAGCAAACTTATCAATTGAAAGTCTTAGAATACTTACAAGACTTTTAAATGATCTAAATATCTTAAATACTGAAAATAAAAGATATATTTTAAACAATCTAAATGAGATAGGGGCTATGAGTGGTGGATGGTCAAAATCTTTATAGCAAAACAAAGGTGAAAAATATGGATGATATTATTAAGTATGAGAATATTGAAAATAAATTAGTACGCATAGATGGAAAATTGGTTTTATTAGCAAGTGATGTTGCACTATTATATGATGTAGAGGTGAAACATCTAAATAGAATGGTTGGTAAATATATAGAACTATTTCCACAAGATTATAGATTTCAGCTTTCAAAAGAACAATGGGAAAACTTGAAGTGCATAGAAAACACTTCAAGTTTAAATTTACACGGTGGGATTAGACATAGACCTTATGTATATACTGAAAAAGGTTTATATATGATAGCTACCATACTTAGCAAAAATGAAAAAGCAAAAGAGATACATTTTTATATCATTGAAACATTTGCAAAGCTAAGAGAAGTATCAAAAAACATGAAACAGATAACTAAAATAACAAATCAAAAAGAGCAAAAAGAGTTAGTAGATAAATCAAATCAACTTCTGCAAGAGATAATAGATACAGAAGTTGTAGAGGAAAAAGAACTTGAGCCAAATGTACAAGAGATAAAAGATGAGTATGAGATAAACTTAGGTTTTCTAAAAATCAAAAAAACAATTATAAATAAAAAATAATAGGTATTTCTAGTACAATGTATGATAAGATATGTGATATAAACAATCTTTACAAAGCTAGTAAAGATGCTATGAAAGGTAAAAAATCAAAAAAATATGTGGCAAAATTTTGGTTAAATGAAGATAAAGAGATAAATAGTATTCATAAACAACTTTTAAATAAATCATATAGATTTGGAACTTATAAAGAGTTCACTATAAATGACAATGGCGTACAGAGAAAAATATCAGCTGCTCCTTTTAAAGATAGAGTAGTTCATCATGCTATTACCAATATACTAGAACCAATATTTGAGCCAAGCTTTATATATGATAGCTATGCAAATAGAAAAGGTAAAGGTACACTCAAAGCTCTTCAAAGAGCAAAATACTACGCAAATAAATATAAATATGTACTACAACTAGATATTAAAAAATATTTTCCATCTATAGACTTTGAGATACTATTAAATCAACTAGAGAAAAAAGTAACTTGTAAAGATACTTTAAGTTTACTAGAGCAACTTATATACAATTCAAATAAACAAGATGAAACAAACTTTTATTTTGAAGATGATAATCTTTTCACACCTTATGAAAAAAGAAGAGGATTACCTTTAGGAAATCAAACAAGCCAATTTTTTGGAAATATTTATCTAAATAGTTTTGATCATACTGTAAAAGAGAGATTTAAAATCAAAGGATATATAAGATATGTAGATGATATGACATTTTTTTCAGATTCAAAAAAGTTTTTACAAAATAGTATAAAAATCATACAAAAAGAGTTAAATATATTTAGACTAAAATTACACCCTTTAAAAATAAAATTAAACTTTACAAAAGATGGATTTGTATTTTTAGGACACAAAGTATTTTCTACCCATTTTAGACTCACAAACAAAGCGATAAGAAGAGGTAGAAAAAAACTTATTAAAACAAAATATTTGTATAAATATGATAAAATAGATACCAGTGAAGCAAAAAATAAGATATTTGGAGTGATGGGATTTTTTTCTTTAGGAAAAAACTATCAACTTACAAAAGAGTTGCTTTTTCAAACACCTTTAAAAAGAGGTATTTAAAAAGGCAATAACCTTCGTGGTGGTTCGTGGAACAATACAGCTAACAATCTTCGCTCGGCTAATCGTAACAGGAATACTACTAATAACACGAACAACAACAATGGGTTTCGTTTGGTGTTGTCCGATTGAGAAAACTTTTTTCGCCAGAGTTTTTAAAAGTGATTTTAAAAAGTGTGCAAAACTTAAAAGTTCATTGCTTTTAGCCTTAAAGGTGTAAATTTGATAGTCATATATTTTATAGATTTATGACTATTTTATATTTAACAAAAGAGGGAGACTTCATATGGGAAATGGCAGAGGTTCGTGGAATCAACACTACGGAGATAGTATAAATGATAAAATAGAGACAATAGAAGAGCTAGAAGATGAACTAAAAAAGTTGGGTAAATCAAAAAAAGTAAACTCATGGACTCACTATCTTAAGCCATCTTTTTATGCAAAAACAGAAGATGAAAAAGAGATAATACAAAAGATAGAAAGGTTAAAAAAATCTATCAAAAACGATCAGATGGAGATGTATGATTAAAATGTAATAAGCACTTTTTATAAACAAATATGCTAAAATCAAAAGAAAAATAATAAGGCTTTTAAATGACTAAACTAGCGATAATGGGTGCAATGGAGGAGGAGATTACACCTCTTCTTAGCCATTTTACAGATATTAAAAAAAATGATTATGCAAATAACACTTACTATGAGTGTAAATTAGGTGAACTTGATGTTGTTATTGCATACTCTAAAATAGGAAAAGTATTTTCTACTCTTACTGCTTCAACTATGATTCAAAAATTTAATTGCGATACTTTACTTTTTTCTGGTGTTGCTGGTGGTATAAATCCAAAACTTAAAATTGGTGATTTAATAGTTGCGAATAAATTATCTCAACACGATTTAGATATAACTGCTTTTGGTCATCCTTTTGGATATGTACCAGGTGGCGAAGTGTATGTAAATACAGATGAAAAGCTTAAAAATATCGCACTTGAAGTAGCAAAACAAAATAATATCAAAATTATTGAAGGTATTATAGCTACTGGAGATCAATTTGTAGCAGATGAAAAAAGAAAAGAGTTTATTGAATCTACTTTTAAAGCAGATGCACTAGAGATGGAGGGTGCTAGTGTTGCTGTTGTTTGTGATGCACTGAATGTACCATGTTTAATTCTAAGGGCTATTAGTGATACAGCAGATATGGATGCTGGATTTAATTTTGATGAATTTTTAGAAACAAGTGCTAAAAATAGTGCTGAATTTTTAATAAAAATTATTAATACAATCAATCCTCAATAACTCAATCAAAATAATAAGTTGATTAAGTGAGTTAATCAACTTATTTTGTTAAAATATCCATTGTTATAATTTAATATAGAGAATGGATAATGAAAAGTAAAATTGATAAATTAAAAGATGAAATTTCAAAACAAGTAATAGGTCAGTCAGGAATGGTAGATGCTCTTCTTATAGGGCTCTTTACAAATGGTCATATCTTACTTGAAGGTGTGCCAGGACTTGCTAAAACAACTACTATAAATGCTATGGCAAAATCTTTAAGTCTTGACTTTAAAAGAGTACAGTTTACTCCTGATTTACTTCCAAGTGATATAATAGGTGCTCAAATATATGATATGAAAACTGGTGATTTTAAAATAAAGCATGGTCCAGTGTTTACAAATTTATTATTAGCTGATGAGATAAATAGAGCTCCTGCTAAAGTACAATCTGCACTTCTTGAAGTGATGCAAGAGAGACAAGTAACAATAGGTGAAAACACATATAAAATAGATGAACCATTTTTAGTATTGGCTACTCAAAATCCAGTTGAGCAAGAGGGTGCATATAGTTTACCTGAGGCTCAACTTGATAGATTTATGTTTAAAATAGTTGTAGGATACAATACAAAAGAGGAGGAGTACAAGATTGCCTCAAAAGTTGCTAATAATAGTTTTGAAATAATTAATTCTGTTATGAGTAGAGATGATATTGTTACTATTAAAAATGAAGTTAAGAATGTTCATATTGATAAAGAGTTAGAAGAGTATATCGTTGATATTATTTTTGCTACAAGAGAGCCAGAAAATTATAATTTAGAAGAGATTAAAGATTATTTACAATTTGGAGCAAGTCCTAGAGCTACTATTGATATGTTTAAGGCTGTTAAAGCAAGGGCTTATCTAAGAGGAAATGACTATGTTTCACCACTTGATATAGCACTTTGTGCAGGTGATATTTTAAGACATAGAATTGTTTTGAGTTATGAAGCACTTGCAAGTGATATAACTGCTGATGATATAATAAAAAAAGTATTGCAAACAATTGCAGTTCCATAAAGTTTAGGGTTATTATGAATAAAGAGAATATAGAAAAATTACAAAAGCTTGCAAAAGGTTTATCTATTATTTATGTAGAGGATAGTATAACTTTACAAAAACAAGTAGGGCGTTTTTTGGGTAAAATATTTGATAATTTTTATCAAGCTTATGATGGTCTTGATGGTTTTGAAAAATATAAATCATTTAAACCTGATATTGTTTTGACAGATTTAACAATGCCAAAGAAAAATGGTTTGGAGATGATCATCGATATTAAAGAGGTAAATCCTGATGTTAAAATCATAGTATTATCTGCACACAATGATGATATGACTCTTTTAGAAACAATTGATTTGGGTATTGTGGAATTTTTGAAGAAACCTGTTGATTTAGACAAATTAACAGAGGGTTTAAATGAAGCAATTTTATTATCAGATAATCTAAGTAATCAAGCACAATGTTTACACGATATAAGAATTGTATTTGAGCAAAATATTCAAGTAGGTTTTATTAATACATTTAAAGGTATGCCAATTCAGAACGATGGTAAAATTGTTGGTATTAATAATGACGAAATAATTGTCCAAGTACCTAAAATGCAAATTATCGCTATGAAAACTGAAAGTCATACTGTAATGAAATTTAAATCAACAAATAGACATATGCAAGTTTATGTTTTAAAAATTGATGAAAAACTAAATCTTATCACTTTGACAAAACCAAATTATATAAATTTTACAATGAGAGAGTTTAAATACAAAAGAATTGCTGTTGATAAAACTTTTAAAGTTGGATTGCATATACATAATCATAATATTGATATAAGAGCTATTGATGTCTCTTTTATATCAATATCAATGTATACAGAAAATCATAATACTCAAATCAAATTAAATGATGAGATAGACTTGACATTAGGATTTGAGATAAATAGTCCAACTGTTGTTATTAATGAAAAGAAATTTACAAAAATATTTACAAAAGCAAAAGTTATCCGTATGATGCCTTATAAATCTGGTTTGCAACTTGTTGCTTCTTTAAATATAAAAAAAGCTGATGATAGTACATTTCGTAAGTATTTACAAGATAGAGAGATAGAGATTTTACAAGAATTTAAAAGTTTATTAAAAAGATAATATTTAAAAGGTCATATAATGGAACAGATGCAAATAGATACAAAAAATTTAAAAAAGAATATCTTTTTTACAATAGCAATAGTTAGTATTTGTTTAGCATCTGTTGTCTCTTTTTTTACATATGTAACTCAAGAGGCGAAGTTTAATAACTTAAGTAAAACACAAGAGATAAAACTTAATAAATCAATTAATAATATTATGGATTCATATGTTAGAAGATATAGTTCCTCACTAGAAAGATTAAGAATCTCAAAAAATATCGTATCTTTGTTTAAGAACTCAAATAGAAAAGAACTTTATAAAGTGGTTAAACCACAATGGGATATTATGAAAAATGAAAATCCACACATTACTGTGATGCATTTTCATAAATCAGATGGGACCTCTTTGTTAAGAATGCACCAATATGATAAATATGGTGATGATATATCATTGGTTCGACCTATGTTAAAAGTAATCCATAAAAATCATAAAATTATTACTGGATATGAGACAGGATTATACGCTATTGTATTTAGAATAATATATCCTATATTTGATAACAATAAATATATAGGTGCCTTAGAGATAGGTATAAATCCAGATGGATTTATTGATAATGTAAAAAGATTTTCTAATGTCAATGGGGTACTATTTGTTAAAAAAGATAATCTTAAATTATATAAAAAAGATATAGATTTTAAAATATCTGAATATACACTTCAATCTAATGCAACAGAAGAACAAGATAAAATATTATCAGTATTACCAAAAGATTATAATTTTAGTTCCCATCATAAATTAAAAGTAGATAACAAAGAGTATATACTTCATAGTGTACCTGTTATTAATTTTGAAGAAGAGATAGTAGCTAATTTATTGTTTTTTTATGATATCACAGTTTTAACAAAAACAAAAAGTTCACTTATTTATATTATTCTTATAAATTTATTCTTTTTTGTATCAATAATTTTATATTTAACAAAAATGCAGTTAGATAAGATTGAAGTAAAAATAACAGAATCATATTTAAAATTAATAACAAAAGTTATAAAGTCTAAACAAACATATATTGATTTTTTTAATAATACAAATAGTGCAGATATAGTTTGTAAGTTTGATAAATCAAATGAAATATTTAAAATAAAAGCTATAAATCCTATGGTTAAAGAGATTGAAAATATAAAAGAACAAGATATATCAAATAAAAATATTGTTGATGTATTACCAGGTATTAAAAAATGTGGTCTATACGATGTGATGAATAAAGTTTATAGTACAGAAAAATCTATAAAAATGCCTATTGTTTTTTATGAAGATAAATATAGAAATGGTTATAGGGAGTATTATATTTTTAAACTAGGTGAAGATAGTATTGTGATATCGTATACTGATTATACAAAACAAAAAGCATTAGAAGATGAGCTTAAAAATAAAGAACAACTAATGATCGCACAATCAAGACACGCTGCAATGGGTGAGATGATAAGTATGATTGCTCATCAGTGGAGACAACCTATTGCTGTAATATCTATGGGAGCTAATAATATTTTAGTAGATATAGAACTTGATATGGTAACAAATGAAGAGTTAGAAGATATTGCAAACGATATTTTAGGGCAAACAGACTATCTAACACAAACAATTGATGATTTTAGAGATTTTTTTAGACCAAAAAAAGAGAAAGAGTTGTTTTTTGTCAAAAATATTTTTACGGAATCTTTAAAAGTTATTGGTAAGTCACTTGAAAATAATAATATAGAGCTTAAAAAAAGTTGTTTGTATGATAAACAGATCAATAGCTACTCAAGAGAACTTTTGCAAGTATTAATAAATATCATAAAAAATGCAAAAGAGGTATTAGTGGAAAACAATATAAAAAATAAATCTATATCAATATCTTGTTATGAATCAAATCATATGGTAGTAGCCAATATTTGTGATAATGCAGGTGGTGTGCCAGATGATATAAAAGATAAAATATTTGAGCCTTATTTTTCTACAAAAGATGAAAAAACTGGCACAGGCTTAGGGTTGTATATGTCAAAAACAATTGTAGAAAAGCATCTAAATGGAATATTAAGTGTAGAAAATAAAGATGGTGGTGCTTGTTTTAAGATTGAATTACCTCAGACAAAGAGCTAAAACTAATAAATTATCAGCTTTTTTAAAGCATATACAGTTATTTTAGGTAAAATACAAAAATGAATAAAAAATTAATAAACTTTATAGTAAAAAAATATTTAAAATGGGATAAAAAAAATCCATTTATATCTATTAGCGGTATTTTGGCCTTTGTTGGTGTATCTGTTGGTGTTATGGTTCTTATTGTTGCTATGGCTATTATGAATGGTACAGCAAAAGAGTTTGAGGATAAACTTTTTACTATGAACTATCCACTTAGTATATACCCTAAAATAGATGGTGCAATTGATGATGAACTTTTGAAAAATTTAGAATCAAAGTTTCCTAATCTTATTTTTTCACCTTATCTTACATCTCAGGTTATGATTCAAAGTGATGAGTCTATGTCAGGTGGTGTTATTTTTGGTGTTGATAGAAAAAAAGAGTCTTCTATCAATAAAATATATAAAGAAGCAGTTGAGAATATTAGAGAATTTTCAAAGTATGATATTATTGTAGGTCAAGGAATTAAAGATGAATTGTATCTTTATGATAGCCAAAAAGTAACACTATATTTTACTACAATAAATCCTAGTGGTTTTTCGATGATGCCAAAAATGAAAAGGTTTGTATATACAGGTCAGTTTAAATCTGGACTAACTGCATATGATAAAGCTTATATGTATACCACTATTGATGCACTTCGTACAATACTTAAGAAAAATGATAAATATTATGATGGTATACATATATATAGTAAAAATCCTTTTAATGATATTAAATTATTAGAAAAAGAGTTGCCAAAATTTGGTGTTGGTATTGTTGGATGGTGGCAACAAAATGGAAACTTTTTTGCAGCAATGGAGATGGAGAAAAAAGCACTTTTTATTGTTTTAATGCTTATTATTTTAATCGCATCTTTAAATATAATTAGTTCATTGCTTATGACTGTTATGAGTAGAAGAAAAGAGATTGCTTTACTTTTATCATTGGGTGCAAATACAAAAGAGGTAAAACATATTTTCCTTAGATTAGGTATTATTATTGGTTTTGGAGGTATAGTAGTTGGTATTGGATTAGGTTTTGGTGGTATCTATATTCTTGAGAATTTTGATATTATATCATTGCCTGCTGATGTTTATGGTACAAGTAAGTTACCTCTTGTGTTAGATGTGTTTGATTTTGTATCTATTATAATAGGGAGTATGATTATAGTATTTTTATCTTCATATTATCCTGCTGTTAAAGCTACTCAAATAGATGTGTTAGAGGTATTAAGAAATGAGTAGTAAATATAAATAGGAAAATCCTATTTATATTTAGATATCAAGTTCAAGAACTTTCCAAGGAAGTCCTTGTGTCATTAGCTCTTCCATATAAGGTGTAGAATCAAACTCTTCTACATTTACTGCACCTTTTAGATTCCAAGTACTATTGTATACAAGTTTTGATCCAATCATAGCAGGTACTCCTGTAGTGTAGCTTACTGCTTGTGCATTTGTTTCTTTGTAACACTCTTGATGATCACAGATATTATAGATATAAAACTTTTTTCGTATACCATCTTTTATCCCCTCACATATACAACCAATATTTGTTTTTCCAACTGTTCGTGGTCCTAAACTTGCTGGGTCAGGTAAAAGAGTAGATAAGAACTCTATGGGAATTATCTCAGTATTATTATGAATTACTGGTTCTATTCCTAACATACCAATATTTTTTAAACAGTTCATATGTTGGATATATGATTCACCAAATGTCATAAAAAATCTAA
This sequence comes from Campylobacterota bacterium, assembly GCA_034660335.1. Lineage (GTDB taxonomy): Bacteria > Campylobacterota > Campylobacteria > Campylobacterales > Arcobacteraceae > JAIOSF01. The sequence goes on along the minus strand of JAYEJC010000058.1, from coordinate 10,541 downwards.
TTCTTTTTAACCCTTTGATGTTTTTACTTAAACTTTCTAGCTCCTCATGATAGAGTAAATAAGATGGTTTTACACCCACTTTAGGATAATCATGATCAACTCTTATCTCAAGTGGTTTTGTCTCAATCCATTTTCCCTCTTCCCAATATCTACCATTTGCACTAACTTCTCGTAAATTTATCTCTGGATTAAAGTTTGTAGCAAAAGGGTATCCATGATCTCCTGCGTTACAATCCATAATATCAATAAACTCAATCGTATCAAGATAGTTTTGTTCAATATATTTTACAAATACACCAGTTACCCCTGGATCAAATCCACTTCCTAAAAGTGCTGTTATGTTTTTTGATTTAAAATCATCATCTTTTGCCCACTGTTCCTTGTATTCAAATTTAGCAATATCAGGATGCTCATAGTTTGCTGTATCTATGTAGTGTGTATCTGTTGCACTACATGCATCCATAATAGTTAAGTCTTGATATGGTAAAGCTACATTTAAAACTACTTTACAGTTCTCTTTTTGTATTAATTTAATAAGTGCATTTGTATCATCTGCATCTATAGTAGTTGTTTGTATCTCTACACCTGTTTTCTCTTTTACACTTTTAGCTATTCGTTCACATTTGCTAAGAGTTCTACTTGCAAGTGTGATTGTTTGAAATGTATCAATATTCATAGCACATTTAGTTGTAGCAACCATACTAACGCCACCAGCTCCAATAATCAATAAACCTTTTTTTTCCATAACTTTATACCTTGTGTTTTGATATGATATTATACAAAACTGTTGCTTCAGATAATTTTTGTAATAAAACTGTATAATATACTACAATATACAATTAGGAATAAAAATGGAATTTTTTGAGATATTTACACATATTTTGCTTGTGATGAGTTTAGGTTGGTATTTGATTACAAATCTACAGTGGTATAACTATAAACTTCAAAGAGTGATTATTAAACATCATAAAAAACAGTGGCATATAGTTTATTTTGTAACACCTATTGTGTTTTTTTATATGGTTCCTGATCTTTATTTTAATATATATTTTTATTTATTATATCTTACTAGCTTTTTTTATTGGAATAAAAACCTTGATAAGCCTGTTGTTCTTACTGCTCGTGTGAAAAGATTTTTGGGAATACTTCTTTTTACTACATTTGCTATAGATGGATTGGTTTTTGCTAGTGATAGTACTTTTTATGGATTATTTCTTCCTCTATTTATCACATATGGAGTTACAACGATTTTAGAAAAGATATTTTTTGTTGGGTTTAAAGCAAAAGCGAAAAATTATCTTCATACAATAGATGGTTTACAAACAGTATGTATCACAGCTTCATATGGAAAAACATCGATTAAAAACTACCTTTATCAGGTGTTATATAAAAAGTATAATACATATATGACACCTAGAAGTGTGAACACTATAGGAGGAATTGTAAAAGATGTAAATGATGATTTACCATTAGATACACAGATATATATAGCAGAAGCTGGAGCTAGAGAAAGGGGGGATATCGAAGAGATAGCAAACTTCTTAGAACCTCAATATGTGATTATAGGAAGTGTTGGTGAACAGCATATTGAGTATTTTAAAACTTTAGATAATATTATACATACTAAAATGGAGATTTTAAAATCACCTAGAATGATTCATGGTTTTGTTCATGATAGTGTCCCTATTTTAAAATACGATACAATCACAAAGTTTCCAAATAAACTTAATATTACTAAAAGTGATCTTCATGGTATATGGTTTGATATAGAGATTGATGGGGTTGTGGAGCATTTTAATGCACCTGTTTTAGGAAGCTTTAATGCTATAAATTTAACAGCAGTTATTTTAATGAGTTTAAAACTTGGTATGAATATAGACGAGATTAAACTAGCCCTACACAAGCTAGAACCAGTAGATCATAGACTCTCTTTATCAAAAGTAGGGGGAAAACTTATACTTGATGATAGTTTTAATGGAAACTTAGAGGGGATACTAGAAGCTGTACAAATAGCTTCAACTCATGATGGTAGAAAAGTGATAGTAACACCAGGTATCGTAGAAGCAACCATGGAGGCAAATGTACAGTTTGCAAAAGCTATTGATGAGGTGTTTGACCTAGTGATTATTACAGGTGATTTAAATGCAAAAGTGATAGAAAAAGTGATTCAAAAAACAAAACCAATACTTTTAAGCGATAAAACAAGACTTCAAGATACTCTTGCCAAAGAGACACATATAGGAGACTTAATACTTTTTGCTAATGATGCTCCAAATTTCATTTAGTGATAATGTAGATATAAAAAAAGGGTTAGCTGTAAAGCTAACCCTTTTTTATTGAGATGAAACTATGACGCAGTATAAAATCCATTTGTATAAAGTGCATCTACAAGTTGTCTTACACTTCCTACAGATTTTGCGAATTTTCTATCTTGATCATCATTAAGATTTGCTTCAATAACTTTTTCAGCTCCATTAGCCCCAATCATAACAGGAACTCCACTTACAACATCTGTATATCCATACTCACCATCAAGCATAACAGCACAAGGGTAGATCTGTTTTGTATCACCTAAAACAGCTTCCGCCATAAGAGCAGCAGCTTTTGCAGGTGCATAGTATGCACTACCATCTTTAAGAAGTCCTACTATCTCTGCACCACCTTTTTGTGTTCTTTCAACAATAGAGTTTATCTCTTCCCATGTTAAAAGATCAGTTAAAGGAACACCAGCAACAGTTGAAAATCTAGGAAGTGGAACCATATCATCACCATGACCACCCATTACAGAACATCTAATTTGACCTGCACCATATCCTAGTTGTTCATATACAAAATGCGCCATTCTAGCACTATCTAAAATACCAGCCATACCTAAGACTCTATTTCGTGGCCAAGCAGACTCTTTGAGTGCCACATACACCATAGCATCTAGAGGATTTGATACAGGGATGATAATAGCATTTGGAGAGTATTCTACAATATCTGCCATATTTTTTCTCATAATCTCTGCATTTTTAATAAGTAGATCATCTCTACTCATTCCAGGAAGTCTTGGACTACCTGCTGTTATAACTATTACATCACAATCTTGTAGATCTGATGGTTCTTGGGCATGTTTTACTACTGTATGCATTCTAGCAGCTTGAACAGCTTGAGACATATCAAGTGCTAAACCTTTTGCTTTATCTGGGCTACCATTTGATCGTAAAATCACTTCATGACAAACACCATTCATAGCTAAAATATAACCACAAGTAGCACCAACATTTCCAACACCAACTATTCCTACTCTTTTTCCTCTCATTATTTCCCCTTTGAAGTTATACTAAGTGTTAAGCGCTACATATAAAGTCTTTGACTTTATATATAGTACTTACACAACTTAGCATTTTAAAATATTTAAAATTAATTATAATCTAAAAAAGATTAAAGCTATAACAATAAAGCTTCAATCTTTTTATATGTTTTTGATAAGTTACAAGGAGTAACTATTAATAATTTTTAACTAAGAGGTAACATATAGTTTTTATTTAGACTATTTGATAAATCATACGGTAACTTTATCTTAAAACAAGTTCTATCTTTGATGTTTTTTACAGTTATTGTACCATTTAGATGTTTTTCTATAATTGTTTTTGAGATATAAAGTCCCAAGCCAGTACCATTTTTTTCAGATTTTGTAGAAAAATATGGATTAAAAACTTTGTTAATAATATCTGGTTTTATTCCACCTGCGTTATCAGATATATTTATTTCAACTAGGTTTTTAGTATCTTTAATTGTTATATATATTTTTTTATCTTTTATGTCATTTTCTACTAAAGCCTCTTTTGCATTTTTTATTATATTTATAAATACCTGCATTAACTCTCTTGAGTATGTTTTTATTTTCTTGTGGTTTTTAAACTCTTTAATAACTTCAATATTGTTGTTCTGTAAAGATTTTCCAACAACATTAAGAGTATCTTTAAAAATATCTTCTAGATATATATTTGTGATATTTTTTATCGGTTTAAAAAAGTTTTTAAAATCACTTATAGTTTTTGATAACTCTTGAGTTTGTTCTAATATATTTAAAGAACCCTTTTTTAATGTGCTATTATCAACCATATCTAGCTCTACATCTGCAATAATATTATTAGCATCCATAGCAATTATACTAAGAGGTTGTCTCCACTGATGTGCAATCATACTTATCATTTCACTCATAGCCGCATGACGACTTTGAGCTATCATTATCTCCTCTTGTTCTATAAACTTTTTTATATATTTTTTTAAAAGTATATACAATATAACAAATACAATTAATAAAATAGTAATAATAACTATAAACAACACTATAATATTTTCTTTTAACAAAAGCACATCTGCATTAGAAAGAAACATAGTAATAGAAAACTGTTTTGTTTCATCTATTTTATATTTTGATACATTAAGGTTATCGTATTTTATAAAATCTCCATTTTTTAGAAGTAATATTTTTCTTTTTAACTCATCATCTAGATCTCTTGTACCAGCAATAAAATCATAGCCAGATGTTAAAAAAACTTCATTTATATCTAATCTATCTTTTATCTCTTGTAGTAAAAGATTATTGTTATTTAAAACTATTGAGAAACATAATGTACTAATAACTTTACCAAGATGTGGATCTATGATTTTTATATTTGAAATCATCATATAATAAGTTTTGTTTTTTACATTAATTTTAAAAAAGCCTTTTTTATACTTCTTTTTATTTTTTTGAATAGTGTCAAAAACTTCATATGTACTATTGTTTTTTATAAGATCAACTTTATCTTTTGTATATATACAAGCCATATCTATCATCGAGTCAAGATCTTCTAGTATAAAATTTGTTGCCTCATCTATTTTTCCTTTTTTTATTAGTTTTGTTAATGTTGATGAGTTTTTAAATTTATCCAAATTACTTTTTAATCGATATTCAACTTGTTCAAATATAATTTGTGTTGCATTTATTTTTGTAGTGAATTTATCCTCTTTGGCTCTTTTGTCCAAATAAGAGATATTTTGACTTAAAAAATACAACAATAAAAAAATCGTTATAAAAAAAGTAATTATAAAATATATATTAAATTTCAAAAGTTTATTAGTTGCATTCATCACTATACCTAAATGATTTTTTTATTAACAACTCTATCTCTTCTTTAGAGATATTATTATCTATTAATACCATTTCACCACTAAATATTTTAGGTATTGTATCTTTTAAAATAACACCTTTTATAATCTCAGCCATCACTATACCTGCATCATCATTGATTCTCATTATTGTAGTATCAAGTTTTTTAGTCTTTAACATATTTAACTCTTTAGATCCTCCACCCCATCCATTTAGAAGAATTTTATCTTTTAAGCCTAAACTTTGCAAAGCTTTAGAAACGCCTATTGCGATATCTGTAGAGCATGCATATATAAACTTTATATCTTTTGTATTTTTCAATAAATCTAGCGTAGCAAGCCTAGCTTTCTCTTGATCTCCTTGAGTATAGTAAGAATCGTATAGTTTAAGTTTTGAGTTGTTATTTATATAGTTGATAAATGTATCTCCTCTCATTTGGCTTACATAACCTTGAGTATGAAACATAACAGCATAATTTCCAACTTTAAATTTTTTTAAAAAATAATCAGCAATTTTTAAAGAGCCAATCTTATAATCAAAACCTACATAAGTCAATACTTGTTGTTTTTCCCACTCTTTTATAGGTGTAGTTATATTTTGTAAAACAACTTTTATATCTGTATAGACCAATACCTTTCTAATTAGATTTTTTTCTAAATTAGAGTTTAGTGTTGTGATTAAAAAATCATATTTAGATTTTGTTATTTTATCTATAAATTTATCCTTTTTTATAGAATTTAATGATGTACTTGTTTCTATTATATCGATTGAATAATCTATTTTTAACTCTTTTAATCGTTTTTCAAAAGCAATTTTATTTCTTCTCCAATAATCAGAAGCTTGTAAAGATGGATAAAGCATAGCTATTTTTATATTTTTTAAGTAGAGGTTCTGCTTTTTTATTTATAAGTGATACAAATCTATCCATAACAAGCCCTTCATTAGGATGACTTGAGATATACTTATCTACACTTATATATTGAGCATGTAAACTTAGACCAATTATAAGTAGTAAAAATATTTTTATTTTATCTTGCATTATTTTATATCATCTATATCAATGTTTGTTGTTAGTAATCGTTTCTTAAATTGTACCGACATATCATCATTTTCTTTGTTTTGATATGAAAAAAAGAAAGCTATTGCAATAATTAGTATAATCATAAATTTCATTTAAACTCCTTATACCAATATTAATAAGTACTAGAGTATATCAAGAAATTAGTTAAATCTTTTTTAATATTTTTAATAAAATAAAACTTATTAGAGGATTTAACTAAAAAACCAAAGGTATTGATACCTTTGGTTTTTTAAACTATATTAAATATTATCTATAATTTCATTTAATGTAGCAGATGGTCTCATAGCTTTTGTAGCTAAGGCATCATCTGGATTAAAGTATCCACCGATATCTTGAGCTTGACCTTCAACAGCTAATAATTCAGCCATAATAGTCTCTTCATTTTCTGTTAATGCTTTTGCAACATGTGCAAATTTAGCAGCTAATTCAGCATCATTACCTTGGGCTAAAGCTTTTGCCCAGTATTGAGCTACAAAGAAATGAGAAGCTTTGTTATCTGGCTCTCCACATTTTCTTGAAGGCTCTTTAGAGTTATCTAAGTAACCGTCATTTGCAACATCAAGTGCAGCTGTTAATGCAGCTAGTTTAGAATCAGAATGCTTGTTTCCTAAGAATCTTAAAGACTCTGCAAGTGCCAAGAACTCACCTAATGAATCCCATCTTAAGTGACCCTCAGCTAAGAATTGATCAACATGCTTAGGAGCAGATCCACCAGCACCTGTCTCATACAATCCACCACCAGCAATTAAAGGTACAATTGAAAGCATTTTTGCAGATGTTCCAAGCTCTAAGATTGGATACATATCTGTAAGGTGATCTCTTAAAACATTTCCAGTAACAGCAATAGTAGTTTTACCCTCTCTTACTCTAGCATTAGTAAATCTAGTAGCATTAGTAACATTCATAAATTGAATATCTAAACCATCTGTATCATACTCTTTTAAGTACTCATTTACTTTTTTCATAAGTTCTGCATCGTGAGCTCTAGCTTCATCTAACCAGAATACTGCAGGAACATTTTCAAGTCTTGTTCTTTCAACTGTAAGTCTTACCCAGTCTCTAATAGGTATATCTTTAGTTCTAGCCATTCTCCAAATATCACCAGCTTCACACTCAAATGACATAAGGCAAGTTCCATCTTCACTAGTTACTGTTACAGTTCCAGCTTCTTTTAATTCAAAAGTAGTTGGATGAGAACCATACTCTTCAGCTTTTTGAGCCATAAGACCGATATTTTGCATTGTACCCATTGTAGTTACATCGTATTGACCATTTTTAACACAATCAGCAACCATCTCAGCATGGAACATACCATAAGTAGAATCAGGAATAACAGCAACACACTCTACAGCATCACCATTTCTATCCCATTGTTTACCACCTTCTCTTACAACTACTGGCATAGAAGCATCAATAATTACATCATTTGATGCATTGAAGTTTGTAGTTCCTTTATCAGAATCAACCATAGCTAATTTTGGAGAATCAGACTCTAAAGCAGCAAGGAAATCAGCTTTTATTTCAGCTTCTTTAGCGTGACCAGCGATTTTTTTCTCTAAATCAGACATACCTTGATTTGGAGCTACATTTAGTTCAGCGAATGTATCTGCATGTTTTGCGAATACCTCTTTGAAAAATATTTTAAAAGCATGACCAAACATAATTGGATCAGAGATTTTCATCATTGTTGCTTTTAAGTGTAGTGACCATAAAACACCATTTTCTTTAGCATCAGCAATTGTTTTTTCATAAAAAGAGTTTAAAGCTTTAACTGACATAAATGTACCATCAAGTACTTCACCAGCTATTGCATCAACAGATGTTAATTCAGTTCCATTTAATGCAATAGTTACTTTTTGATCTTTATCTAAAGTTACAGATTTTTCATTTGAAAAGAAATCTCCATTTCCTTCCATATGTGCAACATATGCTTTAGAGTTTTCAGAAAATGCTTTTAATCTATGAGGATTTTTTTGAGCAAATTTCTTAACTGCAACAGCAGCTCTTCTATCTGAGTTACCTTCTCTAAGTACTGGATTAACAGCAGAACCTAAACAAGTACTGTATTTAGCTTGAATAGCTTCCTCTTCAGCGTTAGCTGGATTTTCAGGATAGTTAGGGATATCATGACCTTGACCTTGAAGCTCAGCGATACAGTCTTTTAATTGACCAACAGAAGCAGAGATATTTGGAAGTTTAATAATATTTCCATCATCTTGTAAAACCACTTCACCTAATTTTGAAAGATTATCTTCAGCTTTGCCCATTGCAGATAAAACTCTCCCTGCTAAAGAGATATCTGAAGTAACTACTTCAACACCTGCAGCTTTTGTAAAAGCGTTTACGATTGGTAATAATGAATAAGTTGCTAAAGCTGGAGCTTCATCAATTTTTGACCAAATGATTTTTGACATATTAATTTCCTTGTATTTAATTTTGTAAATGTATTCTATCAGTAAAATGAATAACTTGTATGAATAAATGATAAAAGTGAATATCTAAATAGGCGTAGTGTTACTTTTATTCACATAGTGACTTGCAAGAGAGATATATGTTACTTTAAGTAGCATATATGTAGTTTATTTGAATCTTATTGCCAAAGGTTTTTTAGATTAGTATTTGTTTGTTTTGTATCTATTTTAGTTTTTATTATTTTGGTTTTTGTTACTTTTTGAGTTTTTTTCTTTATTTTTTTCTTTTTTCTTTTTTTTACTATTTTTTTCTTTTTTTTAGCTTTTCTAATCTCTCTTATGTTTTTTTTGTGATTCTTATAGGATTTACTAAAAATATGTTTTTTTCCATTTACCGATTTTACAAAATATAAAAACTCACTTTTAATTGGAAAAATAGCAGCTTTTATAGATGCAAACTCTACAGCACATACAGGATTCTTTGGTATACCATAATGTTTATATGTATTATATTCACTTATATCCTCTTTGATCATAGTTGGTGTTATTTTTGTATGTGAGTATTTACTATAGTTTAGTATTCCATCCATTTGGAGTTTCATACCTTTTTTTATTCTATTGTGTATCACACTTGATATTTTTTGCATCTCATCTTTTGAGGCTGACTCTTTTTGAATTATTGAAGCTATTGTTATATATCTATACCAATTTTTTTTGTTATAAACTCCAAATATAGTATGACTAAGTTCTTTATATTTTTTATTTGTATGGTTAAGTAGATAGGGTATTAGCTCTTTTTCATCCATACCTATAGGTAAACTATATGTATCTGCTATTATATTTCCATCTTTTTTATATCCATATAGTGCATATAACTCAAAAAGTTTATATGTAGAGATATTAAGCTTATGGGCTAACTCTTGAAGAAAAAAGTAGTAGGTTTCACCTGGAATTAAAGTGATATTTACAAGTGCAGCTTTTGATGTTGTAAGTTTATATAAAAAATCAGCTTTAGTCATTTTTGTTGCTTTTAAATCTATCCAGCCACTTTGAGGATTACCTAGAAGTACTAATAAAACTTTATCTAAATAATTTACATTATAATTTTTTTTATTTAAGTGTGATATAATAAAACTGGTACTACCTTTAGGTATATGTATTACTCTTTTGGTATTAACTTCAAGTGTTATATAAAAAAATAATATTATTATCAATACAAAGGAAAAGTCAATCATGTTAAAAACAATTGTATCTATTTTTGGTAGTTTGATGTTGATTTTTTTTATTTTCATAATATCTTTATATAGTGGAATTAACATAGAACATTATAAAAATGAAACTATTGATATTAAATCATTATATATAAAATATGATAAAAATTTAATATTATCAATCAAAGAATTAAAAGTAATACCATCAAAAGATGATACAAAAACTAAAATTGACCTATCTAGTTTAAGATATTTTAATGATATTTTGAACCACATCCAAGAGATAAATATTGATAAGATAATATATGAAAAAGAGATTTTGAGTTTTAATTATAAAAATAATCAAATTAAATTTCAAAATAAAGAGGGAATCGCTAAACTTGATTTAGAATATAAAAACAATATTCTATATGGAAATTTAAAATTTTTATTAAATAATTTTGATCTATCTATTGATGCTGATATATTATTGGATATCCAAACAGATATATTAAAATACAATATCAAATCAAATCAAATAAGAGATATTGGATTTATCAAACGATATAAAAAACTAAACCCAGATATAGAAAAACTTTTGTATAGTCAAATTATGTTCAACTTTTTAGAGCTAAAAAATTTAAATGGTAAAATAGATATAAATAGTATTGATCAATTTGATTTAAATAGTATAAATGGAAAATTTTGTATTGATA
>JAYEJC010000057.1:0-8564 GCA_034660335.1 Campylobacterota bacterium | reverse complement strand
TTGGATTTCATATTTGGGTTTATTGTTATCTTTAAGTTCAATCTTACACATAATAAAATTATAATATTAAAAAAATAACTTTTATAAAAATATGTCAAATTGTAATGTTTTTAGGAATTATTAGAGACGTTTGGTCTTTATTACCTGCCGTCAGGCTTCATATAACTATTTATTAACACCCATTATATACTATTTAGACTGAAATCTAATCATTAATGGTACACTTAAAATGTCTTATAATGAAAGTACTATAAATCCTTTAAATAAAGTAATTACCACTAAATTAAGATAAAATAGTTGCAATTTGTCATCTTTTTATCATAATAAATAATTCTTAGATAGAATAATTATGTACCTTTTAGGTGGGTATTTCAGTTTTAAAAGGACATTATGGGTGTTATCTAGCAAATATAGGCATTAATAGACATTTTGTCCTATCAATTTTATTTAAGGATTGTGATTATGGGTAAAAAGTTATTAGAGATTTTAAGGGATAAAATTAGAGTAAAGCATTACAGTATTAGTACAGAACGAACTTATCTGTTTTGGGTAAAAAGCTATATTTTATTTCATAATAAAAGAGATCCAAAAGAGATGAGTAAAGTTGAAATTGAAGAATTTTTAATACATCTTGCTGTTGAGAAAAACATAGCACCAACTACGCAAAACTAGCGAATAGCGGTTTTGCGTAACCTAGCAAAAAGTTTCCTTGAAAATCAAGCTTTTCTCATAGAGAGTGATGCTAAAGCACCGTTTCACTTCACAAGAATTCATTGTTATTTTTATATCATGAGGTTTTAGAAGTAGATGTATTAAGTTTTAATATCCAAGCATTAAGAGCAAAAGAGATTAAGTCATAAGTTTACCTCTACTCTTGTAGTAAAAGAGTTAAACAAAGATATTATAAAATCACCACTTGACTTTTGATTTATTCAAGAGCGTAAAATAATCTGTGTTAGTCAGTATTTGTAACACTTATTTTAGAGGTTTTTAAACATTGCCTTGCATTAGTTCAGTCTTTTTAGTCGTTCCTATTATGATATATTATTTAAAATATCTTATCTATATAAAAAGATTATTATATTAAGTTTTTATTTTTGCTATTCATTGTAAATGCATTTTTTGATCTAGTTTCTTGATCTATATCTTCTAAATTATCTTTTTTAATAAAAAATTTCTCAACAGTAGCTGTAGGATTTAGGTATAAAATTGATTCATTTAGTACTATTTGAAAAATTCCACTTAATGGTATAGTTACAACAGAACCGAAATTCTCACTACCAAAACCAGCCTCAAAACTAATATTATCTTGAGTTAATACAATCGATTCATAAGTATAATTAGCTAGTGTAAAAAGTGTATATTGTGGAAAAGTAGCTCGTATTGATTCTGGAATCTCAGGATTAAAATCTGAAGAGTTTATATTTGCAGTTATTGAAAACTCTTCATCTTGTTCTATCAAAAAATCTATAACATCATATATTTGATTTTCTATTATTGCTTTATAATTTTTATTTTCTATTATATCGGTTACCATAATTATTCCTTTTATTTATTTGTGATAATATCATAAAATAAATCGAATAAAACTTAATAGAGAATTTAATCATTTAGTTTTAGTTGAATTCACTGTTAAGTTTTAATTAAGATTAAGAAAGAAATTACGCGTGATTTGAAAAGATATAACAATATACTGACTAATTTATATTTTGAAAATAGATAAAAAGTAGTTAATTACCAGTGCTATTGGAGTAAAGCAAGACTTCGTCGTGTCCTTTAATCTTAATTAAAACTTAATAGAGAATTATACTACCAATTATAAATACTTATTTTTAGTAGAATCAAAATTGTATATACTAAACAATGCAAATAGAGCAAATAAACTAGAAACTAAAAATAGATACTCACCATAAGTTTTTCCAGCTATTAAAGCACCTACAAAACCACCTAATCCATAAGCAACACCGAGCATAAATTGTTGAGCCAATTTTTTATTTGAGTATAGCTTATAAAGATATATAACAACAGCACTATGATAAAGCCCAAAACTAAAAGCATGAATACTTTGAGTGAAGTATGATACACTTAAGTTATCAGGAAATAGATACAAAAGAAACCATCTAAGTGCAGTAATAAATATAGAAAACTTAATAATCTTCAATAAATTGTATTGTAAAAGGGGTGCTTGATAATATAACATAAGTATTTCACAAACAATACCAAAAGCCCATAGATAACTAGTCATCTCCAAACTAATACCACGAGCAGTTTCATAAATAGTAAAGAAGTTGTAAAAACCACCAAAACTAACTTGCATAAGAAATAAACTCAACCAAAAAGGCCAATATCTTATAAGTGAAAATTTATCATCTCCACTATTATTCGTATGCTCTACATCATCATATTTTAGTAAACTATAGGCAAAAACTGCAGTTAAAAAGGTCACTACTAAATAATAATGCAATGCAATATAAGGATCAGATAAATACCTAGCCAAGACTAAAGCAATCACCATAAATCCAATAGAACCATAAAGTCTTGATTTTCCATATCTATTTGCTAACTCTTTAATAGCAATAAGCTCAATATATGGTAGCAATAAACTTAAACATACACCTAATATAGCATTGTTTATCATAAAAGCATAAAAATTATTAATAGTTGTATAAAACAATATAGATGATAAAACACTTAAAAATAAAGTTGATTTAAATAGGGTTTGACTTAACTCAATATGTTTTAAAAATAAAAAAGGGGTAAGAAATCTCATCAAAGGAGCTAGTGCTAAAACTATCCCAATATCTGTAGGGGTATAGCCAATATCATGTAATACTTTTGGAAGAAATATAATATATACACCAACAGCTGCAAAATAAAAAAAATAAAATGCAGATAGCTTAAAAAAGAGCATATATTATATAAAATCTAAGATATTTTTACTACAGAAGTTTGCATAATAATATCTTGTAATGTTTTTTTGTCTTTTCTAAAAAATGGTAACAACGCACCAATAATGCTAACAGCACTAATAATAAACATAATATATCTAAAAATAGCTATAGGTGCAGTAGGAAGTTTTTGAGTATTATCATCAATTAGCCTTAAATCATAAGCTTTAAAACCAGGAGTTTGACCTTTTTTGACCCAAAAAATAATAGTAATAAGCCCATAAATAGCCATAGTAACCCAATGTGCCATATCACTATTTTTAAAAGCATCTGCACCATCCATAAATACATATGTAGTAAGATACATAATAGGCATCATAATCATAAACATATCAGTAATAAATGCCTTGATTCTATGTAAAGGTGAAGCAGATATCAAAAAAGTATCATTTGATATATTATCATTTTTATCTTTTTTGTTAGGATTTATTTTACCTTTTTTTATATCTCTCCATCTTGCCATACTACTTAGTTGCCTCGACTTCCTGGTTTATAAGCGATGCTTCCATCTTTGCATAGAGGGCAATCTTCTGGTGAATACATCTCAAAAGTAAAGTCATCAAGTGCAAAAAGCTTTGTTTGCTCTGGTAGTTTGCAGTTTTCTTTTGCAGGTGTATTGCTTCCAACCCTTTGACAAAAACCTCTATTTGCTAAAGCAGCAAATGCAACAATCTCACCACCATCAGCTTCTACTTGTTTTGCAGCTTCAAGAGCAGAACCAGCAGTAGTAATAATATCTTCACATATCACATACTTCTCACCCTCTTTTACCTCAAAACCTCTTCTTATAGACATCTTTCCATCTACTCTCTCAGCAAAAATAAATCTAACATCAAGAGCAGTAGCAAGTGCAAATCCAGCAATAAGTCCACCCAAAGCAGGTGAACAAACAGCATCAACTTGAATACCACTTGCTTTTATTTGAGCTGCAAGTGCTTCAGCTAAAAGTTTTGCAGTTTTTGGATCCTCTAAAACTTTTGCACTTTGTAGATAAAATTGTGAGTGGTTACCGCTACTTAGTTTAAAATGACCCTCAAGTAATGCTGATGAGTCTTTGTATATTTGTTCTACATTCATATTATAAGCCTACTTATATTTTCATAATTTCAGCATCTTTTGCTTTTAGTAGTTCATCTGCGTTAGAAACATATCCATCTGTGATTTTTTGGATCTCATCTTGTGCTGCTTTAGACTCATCTTTTGTTAGTTCTTTATCTTTTTCAAGTTTTTTTATTTTGTCATTTGCATTTTTTCTGATATTTCTAATAGCTACTTTTGCATTATCCGTCATAACTTTTGCACCCTTAACTGACTCTTTTCTTTGATCTTGTGTCATTGGAGGAAAAAATAATTGTACTGCTTCACCATTGTTATTTGGATTTACACCTATATTTGCTGCTGCTATTGCTTTTTCTATCTCACCAACAAGGTGTTTTTCCCATGGAGCTATATTAATTGTAGTTGCATCTGGAGTTGTGATACTTGCTACTTGTGCAAGTGCTGTTTGTGTTCCATAATAATCAACTGTAATATTATCTAAAATACTAGGCATAACTTTACCTGTTCTAAGTGTCATATAATTTCTTTTTAAAGCCTCTAAAGACTCATCCATATTTAGTTTTGTATCGTCATAAATTTCATTTGTCATTTTAGTTTTCCTTTTTAGTTTGTTTAATTTTATTTATAATATTATTTGATATAGTAAATACATCTGGACCTAGCATAATTCTTGTTCTTGCTCTTTTTAGATAAAGATTTAGATCTATATCTACTATTCCATTGTTTACTTTCACATCACTCCAACCCTCACCTGTAATATAAAGTTTTAATCTCTTCATATTATTAGGAACTGTTGCTTTTATTTTTCTTAAAATACCATCTTTGGGAAAGATTAAAGGTTCTTCCCATTTTACATCAAAACTCTTATATCTTAACTTATGTTTTAGATTAACATCACCAACAAGTGCAATTCTTGGGATATCAAATATATCTGTTTTGGAAGTTATAGAACTTGTGTTTTGATTTAAAATTGCTCTAAAGTCAAAATTCTTTTTTAGTGTATTTGTTACATTTTGAGTATATTCACCATATGGATATGCATAAATAGTAGGTTTGAAACCTAGTTTTTTTTCAAATATATCGTATGCTTTTTGCGTGTCATTAACTATCTCTTGTGTAGATAAATTTTGAAGTCTAGGATGAGAGTAAGAGTGCAGACCAATAGAGCCATATTTTGATGCTTCTTTTATCTGTTCCCATCTCATAAAATCACCATATCTTTTATCGCTAGCTTTTACATAAACAAATAAACTAAATGGATAGTTATATTTTTTGAAAACTTTCAAACCATTTTCATAAAAACTCTTATATGCATCATCTATAGTAAGTGCCACCCAGTTTTTTGGTATTTTCTCTTTTTTTTCTAGTTTTGTTAAAATATCTTCAAGAGGAACAACATGGTAGTTGTTTTTTTTAAAATATTCAAATTGTTCTATTAGTTGTTTTGTAGATGTATCTGCACTTTTATGTCGTGTATCATCAAATCTATGATAAACAAAAATGTGTGCATTTGCAAAGCTAAGAGAAAATGAGATAATAAATAAAAATATATATCTCATTTAAAATACTATTTAGATGGTGCTACAGGTGCACTTGGTGCTTGTGTAGTTGTAGCTGTTGTTGGAACAGTTGGTATAAGTGTATTTAGTTGAACATTGTCAACAACACTTTTTTCTCTATCTTGATTATATAAATATCCTAAAAATAGTGTATTTAAAACAAATAAAAGACCAAAAAGAAATGTTAATTTTGTAAGAAAATTAGCAGGACCTTTTGCCCCAAACATAGATTCATTACTTCCACTATAAGCTCCTAGTCCCATACTAGAACTTTTTTGAAGTAATACAGCTATTGTAATAATAACTGCTAAAACAAATTGTACTATCAATAATGTTGATGTCATACTTACCCTTAAGTTTAAAATTGCTTGCATTTTATCTAAATAATAGTTAAATAATAGTTAAGTAATTTAAATAGAGGATTGAGCTGTACCCATCCTAGTTCAATCATTTATTTACAAATAAGCTAGATTTTGTATTATTTGTATACTATATATATAATAATTAATAAAATTATACTTATAAATTGTATATTTATTATACTAGTTGTCAATATAGCAAAGATTTATATTGGTTATAATTTCGAATAATTTATATAGGAGCATTTATTATGAATATAAAACAAAATCACAAAGGTGTTAAAATACAAAAAGAACTCTTTCACTTCATAAAACATATGGACTCTGTTGAGAACTATAGAGAAGACCTATTAGAATTAAGTGGTAGTTGGGATAATTTAACAATTATGGGACAACTAGGACATACAAATATAGATATGAAATCAACTAAAAATAGTTTTGGAAAATTAACAGAAGAGTTATTAAGCCATTTAGCTATGGAAACATTAAAAAAAACAGTAAGGGAGATGACTGCAAAAGCACAAATTTCTGTTGATATTGTAATACGAAATTTATTTGAAAGAACTGCTGATATTGGATTTTTGGCAACAGATGAGGATATAAGATATTTTTTACAAAATACTAAATCAAAATACGATTCCTCTTATGAAAAAAATATGATAAAGCTAAAAGATAGATTTCAAGAGTATGTAAAAAAATATAGTGTTTATTTTGATATTGTATTGATGGATACAAAAGGTAATATCTTGGTAAACTTAGTAGATGATTTAAATATAAATCAATCTAAAGATGAAGTTGTAAATTTAGTATTAAATACAAATGAAGATTATGTAGAGACATATAAATACCATGACTTTACACCTCAATACAAAAAAACATTGGTTTACTCTTATAAAGTAACTCAAACAAATGATATAGACTCTGAAACAATTGGAGTACTCTCTTTATGTTTTAGGTTTACAGATGAGATGCAAGGGATATTTCAAGACCTAATCAATCCATCTACTCAAGAGTGTCTAATGATTTTAGATAACAAAGGTAGTGTCATTGCAACGAGTGATCAGTACCATATACCAATAGGTGCAAAACTTGAGTTAGTGCTAAATGAGATATATAAGCTTGTATCGTTTGGTGGAAGGTATTATATCTCAAAAACTTGTAATACAAATGGTTATCAAGGTTTTATGGGACTTGGTTGGTATGGTCATATAATGGTACCAATAGAATATGCATTTACAAATAATCAAGAAAACTCTATAGAGATACAAGAGGAAGTTTTACAAGCTATTTTACAATATGGAGATAGTTTTTCAAATGATTTAAAACAGATACCTCTTCAAGCACAACAGATACAAAATAACCTTAATCGTGCAGTATGGAATGGAAATGTATCACAATCAAAAGATAGCTCAGTAGATACTGGGTTTTCAAGATTATTATTAAGTGAAGTAGCAAAAACTGGAGATAAGACTAAAAATATATTCAACTCTTCTATTATTAATTTAACTAAAACAATGATTTTAAACGATACAGTTTCTATAGCATCACTGATGGTTGATATAATGGATAGAAACCTATATGAAAGAGCAAATGATTGTAGATGGTGGGCATTAACATCAGAGTTTAGAACAATTTTAGATACAGATATACTTATGAAAGATGATAAAGATAAACTTTGTTCAATATTAACATACATAAATGAACTATATACAGTTTATACCAACTTATTCATATATGATAAAGATGGGGCAATAGTAGCAGTTTCACAAAAATCAAAATCTTCACTTATAGGGAAAAACTATCAAATACATGGGTAGAAAAAACACTAAAACTTGATGACTCTTCACAATACTGTGTATCAGATTTTGAACAAACAGAACATTATGATAATAAATACACTTATATCTATAATGCATCTATAAAGTCATCTAAAACTAGCAATATTATTGGAGGTATTGGATTGGTTTTTGATTCATCAGTTGAATTAGAATCTATGATTATAGAATCACTTCCTAGATATGTAACAGGTGAGATTAAAAACGGTGTATTTGGTGTATTTACTACAGCTAATAAAATGGTAATCTCATCAAGTACAAAAAACTATAAAGCGGGATCAATTTTAGATATAGATGATAAGTTTTTTAATCTAAAAAATGGAGAATCACATAGTGAAATTATCACTTTAAATGGGAAGTTTTACTCACTTGGTGTTAAATGTTCAAGGGGATATAGAGAGTACAAAAGTTTTTCTGATAGTTATAAAAATGATGTTTATTCATTTTTCTTTTCATATATAAGTGAAGCTGATATTCCTATTTCAAAAAATAGTACTAAACAACATAATCCTCAGACAATATTAATGGATGATTGTGATGATTGTGAAGAGATAGCAACTTTTTCATTAAATCCTATTTTCAAAATAAAAATTAATCAATATATTGCTATAGTTCATCTACTCACGCGTAATTTCTTTCTTAATCTTAATTAAAACTTAATAGAGGATTAAACTAAGTATTAAATTATAGGTGCCCTATATTATAAGCATATAAAGAAATTTTTTGTATAATCAACTCAAACAGTTATAGAGCTGTTAAAATTTTAAAATGGCAATATGATATCAAATAATAAAATAAAAGAAG
>JAYEJC010000056.1:0-1887 GCA_034660335.1 Campylobacterota bacterium | reverse complement strand
TTGCAACAATATACTTAAGCAATATTTATGTAATATTTATGTAATATTATACAAATATGTTTTTGGAGTAGTATGACAAAATATAATAAGTTAAGAATCAAATTAGTTATTTTTGTAGCGATAATAATAATCGTAGTAGTTATCTCATCAAGGTTTATAACAACAGTATTAAGTGATATTACGGAGTCTTTTGATTATTATAAAAACAATGCTTCAGATGGTCAAATAGCACTTTTGAGTATATCAAGCGATATGAACTATATAAGTAGATGTACAAGAAATATTATGCTAGGTGATGACTACGAAGAAAATATAGAGAAAATATATATACGAAAAGAGTCTATTAAGAAAAATTTCAATATATTAGAGCATAGTCTAACTGGAACAGATGACGAAACTAAAAAATTAGATTATTTTAATAAATCAAAAAAAGCAACACTTTTATTTATCGATGATGCTATTAAAAAAATGAAAACACTCTCTCAATCAGACCCAAACAAACGACATCAAGTATATCTGCATTATAAATCAGAAGCGACTCCATTGGCAAAACAAAGTAAAGAATACTTCAAAAAGCTATCTACTATAAAACATCATGGCTTTGATATATTAACAAATAAATTTTATGAGGATATACAAAAACAACAAAATATAATATCACTTATTACTATATTTGTTGTTTTGATTATACTTATAGGTCTACTAATCTCCTTAAACAATATAAAATCTTATTTTCAAGCAAAAACTAATTTAGCTGAATCAAATAATTTTTTACTTCAATACAAAAAGATAATAGACCTTACAAATATAGTATCAAAAACCGATAAAAAAGGTATTATTACCTATGTCAATCAAAAATTTTGTGATATCTCAAAATACAAAGAGCATGAACTTTTAGGAAAACCACACAATACAGTAAGATCACCAGATACTCCAAAAGATCTCTTTAAAGATATGTGGAAAAATATAAAATCAAAAAAACCTTTTCATGGTATCATAAAAAATCAAAGTAAAGATGGTGAATCATATTATGTAGATACTACAATTATGCCAATATTGGACAATAAAAACAATATAACAGAATATATGGCAATAAGAAAAGATGTGACAGATATAGTAGAACTAAATCTAAAACTAGTAAGCTCACAAGATGAGTTATTAACTCGTATGGGGATGATAGCAGAAACAAAAAGTAAAGAGACAGGAGATCATGTAAAAAGAGTAGCTGAGTATTGTAAGATATTAGCTACTGCTTTAGAGCTTCCAAAAGAGGATATAGATTTGATCTTTAGTGCTAGTGCTTTGCATGATATGGGAAAAGTTGGTACTCCTGATCATATTTTAAATAAACCTGGAAGACTCACAAAAGAGGAATTTGATGTCATGAAACAGCACTCTTTAAATGGCTATGAGATGCTAAAAGACTCAAAAAATGATATCATCAAAACAGGCTCAATAATAGCACTAGAACATCATGAAAAATATGATGGTACAGGCTATCCAAATGGTTTAAAAGGTGAAGATATCCATATATTTGCTCGTATCACTGCTCTTGCTGATGTATTTGATGCTTTAGGTGAATCAAGAACTTACAAAAAAGCATGGGAACTAAATAAAATTTTGGATTTTATAAAAGAACAAAAAGGTTACCATTTTGATCCCCTTATAGTAGATATGTTTTTTGAAAATATTGAAAAAATACTTTTTATTAGAAAAAAATATAAAAAAAGATTATCTTGACATATTGAGGTACCCTTAATTTACCTCTTGACAACCAACCATCTCCCAGCCTTTAAAAACTACAACTATTTTTATAAATTTATCACCTAAGTTATATTGATTTAGTTGTTTTTTTGCCTCTTTTATTTTATCTTCTAAAAGCTTTTG
>JAYEJC010000055.1:0-8567 GCA_034660335.1 Campylobacterota bacterium | reverse complement strand
CCCCTCAGGAGTACTTGGATTGACAAAAACAACTAAAGAGTTTGGTGCGACAAATTTATCAAGGTCTGTAAATCTATTAATAAGCTCAATAGTATAGTTCAGTTTAGTAGCCGCTTTTTTATACTCTAAATATGCAGGACTATAGATATGTATATGTCGTGTTTCAAAAAGTCTTAAAAGTGAGAATATCGCACTACTTCCACCATTAAACAGCTCTAATTGTTCACTATTGATACCATACAGTTTTGATATCTTTTCATACAGTATATCATAAGTAGGGTAACCACTTATATTCAAACTATTAAAATCTATATCTTTTTCTGGTTTTAAAAAGTTTATATTTGAAGAGAGGTCCACCACTTCATCTACATCGCATCCAATTTGTAAAGCAAAACTCTTAACATCTCCACCATGTGAAAAATTCATATATTCTCCCATTTATCTAATAACTCTTGATAATCTCTGTAGATCATCTTTTGTGATTTTTGTTATTATTCCCATATATTAACTCATACTAAAGGTATTGACCATTTTTTATAGTATGCAATCACTCGCAAAAACACCCCTACAACAAAAACGATCGTTATAGTAAAAAAAGATATCAAACCATAACTATTTAAAATATACAAAATCAAAGCAACAAGCAACGATACTGTTCCATAAAAACCTGTTTTAAATACAAAAGGTACTTCATTTATAATTACATCTCTTGCTATTCCACCACCTACTGCTGTTAGAAACGAAAGCACTAAAACACCTGTAAGATTAAAACTATGCTCAATAGCTATAAGAGTCCCAGCAATACTAAAAGATACCAAACCTATAGAGTCACTTAGTATAAAAAGGGGTTTATTTTCAATAGAACCTCTTTTGTGAACTTTAAATAAAATCAATAAAACCAATACACTTATTACAATCAAAGCAGGTAAATTATGGGTAAAAGTATAAGGTACTTTATCCACTACTATATCACGCAAGATTCCACCACCAAGTGCAGTTAAAAATGTAGCTATTAATATACCTAAAAGATCAAGATTATTTCTAGCAGCTACAAAGAAACCACTTATTGCAAAAGCGATAATACCAATATATTCAGCTAATTCAAACACTTTTGAAAACCCTGAACGATAGTTATTTTTTCTAAAGCCTTGATTTTTGTTTCTAAACTTTCTGGTGTTTCATTTTCATCTAAAGTCAAACTATTTTGTAAAATAATAGCACCCTCATCATAGTTTTCATTCACCTCATGGATTGTTACTCCACTATTTTTTTCCTTATTTGCTACAACTGCTTCATGGACATATTTACCATACATTCCAGCTCCTCCATACGCAGGTAAAAGTGCAGGATGGGAGTTGATAACTTTATAGTTGTTTGTAATCAACGGTGATATTTTTTTCATATATCCAGATAAAAATATATATTCACATCTGTATTCTTTTAGTAGTTCTACAAGTCTATTTTCTACATTATCACACACTTTATCATTAACTATGTAGTTTGGTATATCAAGATTTTTTGCTTTTTTTAAAACATTTGCAGCACTATTATTTGAGATAATTACACCAATCTCTATATCTAACTCTTTTTTTATTGAAGCTTCATATAGTGCCTCAAAACCACTTCCATTATGTGATGAGAATATTGCTATTTTTGTCATACTTATTTTATTTCCTCTTAAGGTTCATTGGAATTTTTATATATTATATTATCTAATCTTTACAAAATATGTACTGATATTAATTTTTTGGTACTACTTATACTTCCTCTTTTAAAAATAATTGTTCATATAAATTCAAGTGTGATTTAAGTGTTTTTATATCAAACCGTTTTAGTCCCTCTTCACACCATAGTTTTAAACTATCAGGGAAGTTTTCTAGTAGTGGTGCATATAGTTCATCTACTTGAGATTGTACTATTTGTTCATGTTCTTGTAGTAGTTTTATATGAGCTAGTATCGTGGCACTTTGTACACCTTTTGTTTGAGCTATCTCATCTATAGTTTTGCCCTCTTCTACTAACTCTAGTGTTTCAAGGTATGTTTTTGTTAGTTTCTTTTTTTGTGTTGGTTTAAACTCTTTTGTTAGTTCTAAAAATCTCTCTCCATATTTTTTCCACTTTGAGTCACCTATACCGTTTATAGCCAAAAACTCCTCTTTTGTTTGTGGTAGTTTTTCACTTAAATCTACTAGTACCTTGTCACTAAATACTATATAAGGAGCTACCTCATCCTCTTGTGCTATTTTGGTTCTTAAGCTTCTAAAATCTTCAAAAAACTGTGAATACTCTTTTGTACTCTTAGTAGTTTTTATCTCTTTTTGGACTACTCCCATTTTGTCTTTATCTATAAATACTTGGTGTTGTCCTTTTAGTATCTCCATACCATAAGGTGTGATTTTGATAGCTCGGTGTTCACCTATAGTTATAGCTTCCATATCAAAAAGTCTATCTACTATGGCATCCCATTCGTTTTTGTGTTTTTCACTTCCTATATTGTATACAGATAAGTTTTCATGTGAGAATTGATAGATTCTTTTATTTTTAGAACCTCTTAGTACCTCGATGATATGGTTTTGTCCAAAAGATTGATTTACTCTGATTACTGCTGATAAAAACTTTCTAGCGTCTGTTGTTATCTCTACTGATTCCACTTCACCTTTTACACAGTTGTCACACTTTGTTTCACAAGGTGCTATCTCATCATCAAAGTACTTAGCTATAGTTTGATGTCTACACGATGAGTTGTTTGCAAATCTATACATAGAGTTTAGTTTTTGTTCTAGTAGTTTTTTGTATTCTGGGTTTGTTATATCATCCATCATGGAGAGTCTACTTATCTCATCTGCTTTTGTATATAGAAGTAGAGTCTCACTTTCAAGACCATCTCTACCCGCACGACCTATCTCTTGGTAGTAGTTTTCTAAAGTTTTTGGCATAGAAGTATGTGCTACAAATCGGATATTGCTTTTATCTATCCCCATACCAAAAGCTATGGTTGCTACTACTATATTTATCTCATCATTTAAAAACTCTTTATAGACTGTATGTCGTATATCTGCATTTAGTCCCGCATGATATGCTTTTGCTGTATATCCATACTCTTGCAAAAACTTTGCTACAGATTCTGTTTCTTTTCTTGTAAAAGTATAGACTATACCTGTTTGGTTTTCTTTACCTTTTAAAAACTCCAAAAGCTGTGCTTGGCCGTTCCCTACTCTTTTTTTTGTTTTTATTGTTAGGTTGTCTCTTTTTGTTTGGCCTCTTAGTACTACTGGGTTATTTAGGTTTAGACTTGTGATGATATTTGCTTGTACTTTTTGTGTAGCAGTTGCAGTAAATGCAGCTACTGGTACAGTAGGAAAGTACTGCTTAAGAAGTGAAAGCTTTTGATAATCAGCCCTAAACTCATGACCCCATTCACTCACACAGTGAGCTTCATCTATCACAAAAAAAGATATATGAATAGAAGATAAAAACTCTATAAATCCACCCGCACTAAATCTTTCAGGTGCTACATATAAAAGCTTCACTTCACCTGCTCTTATATCATCAAACACTTGATTTGATTCTTCTATAGTTTGAGAAGAGTTTATCATGGCTGCTTTTATATTATTTGCTCTCAAACCCACCACTTGGTCGTGCATAAGTGCAATAAGAGGAGAGATAACCACAGTCAATCCCTCACTCAAAATAGCAGGTAACTGATAACAAAGTGACTTACCAGCTCCGGTAGGTATGATAGTGACTAAATCTTTTTTTGCCAAGATTGCATCTACAGCTTCTTCTTGAAAACTTCTAAATGAACTATGTCCAAATACTTTATTTAGTACTTCATACTTTTGATTCATAACTATTTTCTCCTATAAAATAATATATCTATTTAGCTCTTCTCATAATAAGATAGATAAAAAATGGTGCTCCCAAAAACGATGTCACCACACCTATAGGTATATCAGAACTTGTCCCCACGCTTCTTGCTATCATATCACATACTACTAAAAACACTCCACCATAAAAAGATATTTGAACTATAAGTTGTTCACTGCTTTTTTTATATATAGTTTTTAAGATATGTGGGACTATAAGCCCTATAAATCCTATGGGTCCTGTTATACTTACACATACCCCAACAGCTATAGATACTACAAACAAAATAGTATAGTTTGTTTTCTTTACATCGCACCCTTTTAGTTGTGCAAACTCAAAAGATATCTGTAGTAGCTTTATCTTATGTTTATATTTTAAAGAGACCCCAACTAGTACCATAGTACATATAGCTATAAGTGTAGGGTCAAAGTACCCAACTGTATCTAAGCTTCCCATAGTAAACCTTACTATCTCATAGCTTTGCGATAAGTCACTTATAAAAAATAGCACCATCAAACAAGCACTATAAAAAAACGATAGTGCGATACCTATAAGAAGTAAAGTGGTTGTTTGTATATCTTTTAGATTATTTGTGATAAAAAACAGTATAGCTACAGTTAGTAAACTACCAAAAAAAGCAAACAATGCTATATAAGAAACAAATCCCAAAACTATACCAATAGCTGTAAAAAGAGTAGCGCCACTAGCCACACCTAAAGTAAAAGGTGTACTCATAGGGTTTCTAAATACAGTTTGAAATAAAAGCCCACCAAGACTCAAAACAGCTCCCACAAAAAAAGCCAACAACACTCTAGGCACTCGTATATCCCAAAATATTTGATAATCAGTCGTAGAACTATCAAATATCTTTAACACATCTATATCAATCTGCCCTAAAAATGGAGCAAAGCCAACTAAACATATACCAATAAAAATAGCTAAATATCTCATATATTTACCACTATACTATTTTCAGATATTTTTACAGTATCGCCATAGTATTTTTTTAAGTTTGAAGATGAAAAAAACTCTTCACTTTTTCCATCAAATACTTTTTTACCATCTTTTATAAAAACTAAGTCATACCCTAGTTTATATGCTAAGTTTAGATTGTGTGTGATGATTATCTTATTTTGCATTGTATTTTTATCTTTTAGTATATCAAAAGCTTTTTTTAGTTTTATTGGGTCTAGGTTTGATGTGGGTTCATCTAGTATTGTATATCTTGCATCATGTAGTATAGCACTTGCTAGTAACAAAAGCTGAGACTCTCCACTACTTAGTCTTTTACAGTTTTTTTGTTTTAAGTTTTTTATATTTAGAAGTTCTAGTATTTTATCTATATGTTTTTTATCATAAAGGTTATTTAGAGATAAGTATTCTTCCACATCTACATAGTCATCAAATATATCTAGCTTTGGTGGTATATAGTTTATATGCTCTACCCTTTTTTCATAAGATATTGATGATAACTTTTTATCATCTAAGCTTACACTTTGACTAGAGATAAGTCCTGACAATACTTTGGCTAGTGTTGTTTTACCTGCACCATTGTCCCCTAGTATTATCATATCTTTGTTTTCACATAAAAAAGATATATCTTTTAAGATGTAGTTTGAGTAGTTATTTATCTCTAGCATCTACTAGTATCCTTTTAATATCATCCAAAAAGTAAGTTATTCTATGACTTGATATACCTGCATACTCTTTATCTATAACATATATAGATTTTGTTTTGGCTGCACTTATAGGTAATCTTAGCCATGGATTTATAAGCTCTTGTTTTGTTAGGTTTTTCTTTTTTCTGTATGGACTAAGTGTGATCACTATATCTGGATTTGTTGCTATTATGTTTTCCATATTTAGTATTGGTTGCCCTTTTCTTTTTGAGAAAAAAGCATTTTTGTTTCCACTTGTATTGATGATGTCATTTAGATAAAGATTATCCCCAACTACAAATATCCTTTTTACTAAAGAGGTGTTGTGTCCTATGACTATGAGTATTTTTTTATTTGTTACTATATTTTTTATAGAGTTTAGTTTTTTATCTATATCTTGGACTATTTTGTTTGCTTTTTGTTTTTTATCTAGGATCTCTCCTATTGTATAGATACTTCTTTTTATATCTTCTAGTGTAGTTAGCTTTAGTATTTTTGTTTTTATACCTAGAGTGTTTAGTTTTTTAGATAGTTTTTGACTACTTGCAAGCATGATAACTATATCTGGTTTTAGTGAGATTATCTTCTCAATATTGGGGGAAAAATATCCCCCAACTTTCGTTTTCGTCAAAGAGTCTTTTGGATAGTTACAAAAGTCAGTATTCCCTACTATTTTATCCCCTGCATCTAAAGCATATATGATTTCATTGATTGATGGGCTTAGTGCTATTATCTTTTCATTTGCGAAAAGTGTATTTATAAACAACACCAAAAATAATAATATCTTCATATCAACCTCTTATATTTACTAGAAACTATACTTCACACCTGCATAGTATGCTCTTGGACTAGTAGCATATCCATCTACTGTTTGGTAGTATTTATCAGTGATATTATCAATTTTTGTATACACTTTCAAATCTTTTTTTATATCATAATTAGCTACAAAATTTGATACTGTGTATTTTCCTGTTTGTACTTCTGTTGTTGTCCAATCTTGATTATATCTAGTATCTTTTCTTTCACCAATATATTCACTTCTTAAACCTAAATGTAGTTTATCAATGCCATAATAATCAACACTCACTTTTAAATTTTCTTTAGCTCTTCTTTGTAAATCTTTTCCATCTTTATCTTTAGCATCAAGTCTTGTGTAGTTTAGTGCAAAAAGTGTATCTTGTATAATCTCTTTTTTATACTCTAGTTCTATACCTTTTATTGTTGCATCTTCATTTGTATATTGAGTACCCCAGACTATCATATCTTTTATATTTTGATTGAAGTATGTTATTTTTATATCATTATGTTTATAGCTAACATCATATGACTTTATTTGTTCAGGTTTTAAGTCTAGTCTTGGTACTCCCCATGGATTCATCATATCCATTAGACTTGGTACATTGTAAGCTGTTCCTATGTTTGAGCTTATGTATCTCTTCTTATCTATGATATATTTGATGCCAACTTTTCCTGTTGTTTTATTTTCAAAGTTATTAAACTTATCATATCTTACACTTTGAGTTAAAATAATATTATCTATTTTATTAGAGTTTGTTGCATATATATATTTATTTGTTGTATCTTTTTTATCTGTGCTGTTATCTGTTTTTACAAAATCTACTTCATCAGATTTTTTACCAGCACCTAATACTACAAAATCTTTTTTATTGTATTTTATATTATCTATTAGTTCTATATTTTTATGCTGACCATTGAAATCTTTTACAGCAGCACCCCAGTTAGTACCTACAGTCCCTACCTCTTCTCTTTTAAAATCACTTTTTTCTATCTTTAATTTGATATTGTGGTTGTTATAGTTTTGGATATAGTTTAGATTATAAAGTTTGTTATCTATATCACTTTTCATTGTTATATCATCTGCTGAAGTATCATCATACTCTTTTAGTGCATCTATTGATACTATATTTAGATTTAGTTTTGCATCATCATTTATTTTGTAGTTTGATTTTAGATTTAGTGTAGTATTTTCATAGCTATCATCTTCATACTTTTCTATATCTTCACCTCTTGGTGCTTTTGTAGTAAATCCATCGCTTTTGATTTTTTGTGCACTAAGTTTTATATCATAGTTTTTCTCTTTATGAGATATTGTACCAGCTAATTTTTTAGTATTGAAGCTACCTGCTTCTGCTAAGATACTTCCATGAGTACCTTTTTTAGCACTTTTTGTGATGATATTTATCACACCAGCACTAGCTTCTGCACCCCATATACCACTTTGAGCACCTTTTATCACTTCTATTTTTTTTATATCTGATACCATTAGATGTGCTATATTTGCACCACTTGTATTTGATGGGTCTTGAAACCTTACTCCATCAATGAGTACTAAAGTTCTATTGCTATTCATACCTCTTAAGTTTATAGATGTAGTTGCACCCATACCACCATTTGAAGTAAAACCCACTCCACTTACTAGATTTAAAGCTTCACTTACACTATTTATATTTTTCTCTTCTAGTTCATAACTTGTGATAACCTCTACATTTGATGTTATATCTTTGATTGATTGTTCAGATTTTGTTGCACTTGTTACAGTAATCTGTCCTAAGTCTTGATTTGCACTTACTATTGAAGTACAAAGTATACTAGCTAATACGCTTAGTTTTATTATTTTTGTCATAGAATTTCCTATTTTAATTTTTATTTATTTTAAGTTAGTAATTAAAAGTTAAAAAAGGTGGTGAGTTATTTTGTTCTTGATATTCAAAAGATTTTAAGTGATATTGTTGATTAGCATCTATTGTACATAGCTTGTACAATGTAGAATACATAGCAATAATAGCTAATGAAAAGTAGCGTTTACCATATCCTCTTAAGTGCTTCATCTAGAAATATATCCTTATCTTATTTTTCAGAAGTATATCTAAAATCAAATGAAATAGACAAATTTTAAGCAAAAAAAACATCTCAAAAGTTGGCGGCGACCTACGTTTCCACAAGGGGACCCTGCAGTATTATCGGCGATGAGGAGCTTGACTGCCAGGTTCGATATGGAACTGGGTATGACCTCCTCTCTAT
>JAYEJC010000054.1:0-1889 GCA_034660335.1 Campylobacterota bacterium | reverse complement strand
TACTCTGCAAGTGCAGTTATCTCTGAAGCTACTTTTAGCCCAACAAAGATATAGATAAGTGGTATAACACCAGCACTAAAAAAATCTCCCATTTTCCCTAAAGGTAAAAAGTTACCAAAAAATCTATCCATAACCAAAACACCCAATACCCCTGTAAGGATAAAACCAGCTGCACTAAAAGACTCTAAAAGTGAGATGATATTATGATTTATTTTGATATTGTCTCCATAAGCTAAAAACTTTAGTAAAAAAGCACTCGCTATGATAACACCACCTTGAAAACCACCACCAGGGGATAGATGTCCATTTAAAACTATATAGATACCAAAAAGTATAATAATTGGAAATAAAATCTTAACACCTATTTGAAGGAGTTGATTTTCATCTTTGAATATATTTAGTTTAGATTTTGCATCACCAATAGCATAAGAGATACCAAAAACAGATAGAAAAAGTATAGTAACTTCCCCCAGCGTATCAAGCCCTCTAAAATATGCAACTACAGAGGTTACTGCATTTGCACTTTGTGTTTGGATCTCGTTTATCTTTAAAAGCTCCATCCCAAGTGAACTTGAAGTGTGATTGAAGTTTAGTAAAATCCCTAGCAAAGTTACTATCATAAAAGATATAAGTAAAGAGGAGATGATAGTGTGAAGTTTTATCTCTTTTTTTAGATTCACGACAACTCCTTTTGCTTTGTTTGTAAAAGTGCAACTAGTAAAACCACACTAGATAGTCCTGCTCCTATAACAGCTTCAGTTAAAGCTACATCAGGAGCTGAAAAAAGAAAATATAAAATAGTAGCACCCAAACCAAATCCCATAAAAAGTATCACACTATGTGCTAGATCTTTATTTGAGATTATTAGAAAACTAAGAACTATAAGTGCTAAAAATATACACAATATTATAAAACCTATCATTTTATATCATCCTTTTCATCTAATTTCAACTCATCTACTTTTGATTTGCTATAAAAACCATTTTTGATATAACTACTTTTTGCTATTATTGAAGATGAAAGCGGATTTGTAAGTAGTACAAACAAAGCTAAAAGAAGAAGCTTAAACCACAAAATAGGCTCCATAAACCCAACCCCTATTAAAACCAACAGAGTCCCTAAAGTTGAGGCTTTTGTACCTGCATGCATTCTTGAGATAGTATCTGGAAGTCTTAAAAGTCCAAGTGAAGCAAGGATCAAAAACAATGAACCAAAAAATATAAAACCATACCCTATATATAAAATGATATCACTCATTGTCATCCTTTACCATATAAAATCTAGCAAAAGTGATGGAACCTATAAAACCTATCGAGGCAAATACAAAAGCAACATCGATATATATTGAACTTTTGTAAGTAACTGACAACAATGCCAACAATGAAATAGCTATGATACCCATAGTATCAAAAGCTACAACTCTATCTAGTAGTAGTGGACCTTTTATAAATCTAATAAAAGATAAAAAAATTGCCACCAAAATCAAAAATATTAAAAAATCTATCATATTTTATTTTAACCTTTCATATTTAGCGTATTATTACACTTCAAAGTTTCTATTTGATTACACTTGTAAGTTATCATAAGTTTATTTAATTACAACTATTTGTAACTGTTTTGTGGTCATTTAAAGTTATCATTCCAAAATTAATTTTAAAGGATAATTATGAAAAAAACAGTATTGACATTTTTAGCAGGTGCTATAGTTATGGCTTTGGGTATTATAACTATGATGCCTAGTATGATGATAGCTGAGCATGAGAGTAAATACTCAACAGTAGATGAGACTACAAAAGCTTTGGCTGAGTCTATTAAAGCAAATGGTTGGAGTGTAGCTGGAAAGATACGAAATATGAACAAAACCATCCAAAAACACGGGCTTGATTTCA
>JAYEJC010000053.1:0-25562 GCA_034660335.1 Campylobacterota bacterium | reverse complement strand
TAACAGACTTTTTTCGAGGTTCTTATCTTTAAACGATAGGTTTAAGGTTAAAAGATAATTCCTAAGGAATAATCGTTCTCTTGCTTATCTCTTTATATGTTATTTTACAATAATTAATGGTAGAAGGCTTATTTATCTCGTGCTAATACAAAGCAAATGAAAGAGGGTGATTTAGTTTTATTTTATCGCTCAAAAGATAAAAAAGCAATAACTACATTAGGTATTATTGAAAAGACATTTAAATCAGATAATTTAGATATAATACTAGAAGAGGTTACAAAAAGAACAGTATATTCTTATGATGATATTAAAAAGATGGCACAGAAAGAAACAAATATAATTTTATTTAGGTTAATTGATTATTTTGATGCACCGTTTGTAACTAAAAAATGGCTTGAAGAAGAGCATATATATAAAAATTGTCAGTCAATTTGTAAGATTGAAAATGATGTATTTAATAAAATATTAAAACAAGCTAATTTAAATTATTGTATAAAAGGAGGGGCTAATTAATGAAAGTAATGTTATCTATTAAACCTCAATTTGTTGAAAAAATATTTAATGGAGATAAGAAGTTTGAATATAGAAAAGTTATATTTAAAAATAAAGATATAAAAACTGTTGTTGTATATTCAACTATGCCAGTTGGTAAGATAATAGGTGAATTTGATATAGATAATATTTTGGAGGGTCATCCTTCTACATTATGGGATAAAACAAAAGAGTTCTCTGGTGTAAATAGTGAATTTTATCATGACTATTTTTTAGGAAGAAAAAAAGGATTTGCAATAGAAATTAAATCGTTAAATAAATATGATACACCTATTTGTCCATATGATAAATATGAAAATTTTACTGCTCCACAATCATTTAAATATATTAATAATTAATATATAAGAAAATCTTTTTTATTTGTAACATGTATACAATATATCCAAAATAATTTTTATTATTTATCATATTTCAACTAAACTATTTTATAAGATTTTATTATCTTAGGCTTTTCTATTGCATAATTTGGGTTTAAATGTTTATAGAGATAATATCTCACCTGTATCTTTTAAACTTGAAGCATATAAAAACTACCCTTTTTTTATTTCATTTAAAAATTGTGTGATATGGATTATATTATACTTGAAATTGATACTTTAAAAATATTGATTTATTTGGATGATTTAATATAGTGTATTAAGAAATTTGATTATATTTGTTTTACACTATTGTTTTTTATTGGTGTAACTTTATCCGAAAAATATTATGGGTGTAACTATAGGTGTATTTTACAAGCTAAATACATACCTTAAACAACTCAACAAATACCTTAACAAGGGACTTTATAGTAGTTTTATACTTTTATATGGCAGAGAGGAAGGGATTTGAACCCTCGTTTGTTTTCACAAAACTTCGCTTCCAACGAAGCACCTTAGACCACTCAGACACCTCTCTATTTAAGATATCTATAGAGTTATAGATATCTATTAAGTTTTTGATTAGTTTCTAAACTAAATCACACCCTTTATCTCCAGCTTCAATATGACCTATAATATATCCATCAGTTTTTTCTAAAATAGAATCAACCTCAGATTTATTTGCTACAAAAATCATACCAACACCCATATTAAATGCTCTATACATCTCTGATTCTTCTACATGCTGACCCATAAGTTCAAATATTGGTAAAACTTGTACTTTATCTTTTTGTACAACTGCTTTTAAATTATCAGGTAAAACTCTTGGTAAATTTTCTACAATACCACCACCTGTTATATGTGCTAAAGCATTTATGTTTTCTTTACAAGCTTTAAACTCTTTTACATATATTCTAGTTGGTTCAAGTAAAGTATCAATCAAAGTTCTTCCATTAAAATCATCTTCAAATTTCATATCAAGTTTATCTAATAGTAGTTTTCGCACCAAACTAAAACCATTTGAGTGTACTCCAGAACTAGGCAATGCAATAAGAACATCGCCCTCTTGAACACGAGATACTCTATCCATCTCTGATTTTTCTGCTATTCCTACACAAAAACCAGCCAAATCAAAATCACCCTCTTTGTACATACCTGGCATCTCAGCAGTTTCACCACCAATTAATGCACACTCAGATCTAATACAACCTTGCGCGATACCTTTTACAACATCACTAGCTTCATTAACTTCAAGTTTAGCAGTAGCATAATAATCTAGGAAAAATAAAGGCTCACCAAAATTACAAATCAAATCATTTGAACACATAGCAACTAAATCTATACCAACAGTGTCAAATTTACCACTATCAATTGCAAGTTTTAATTTTGTACCAACTCCATCTGTTCCAGCTAAAATTACAGGTTCTTTATATCCAGTAGGTAGCTCAAAAGCACCTGCAAATGAACCAATTCCCCCTAAAACACCTGGAATCATTGTTGATTTTACATATGGTTTGATATTTTCAACGAAACTGTTACCAGCATCTATATCAACACCAGCATCTTTGTATGAAATTGTAGACATATTTTTTTCCTTTATATTCTTATATTGTACATTTTTTAGTAATTAAACACAGTGGGCAAAAGTTTGTAAGACCAGCAATCAAAGGGATAACACCAAGTCCAAACCAGATATTATAAAACTGCTCTTCAGCAGTAAAATAAAACCCCAATGCTAAAACAACTACACCTAAAATGATTCTAAATGTACCACAAAATTTTTTAATTTTATCGAATATATTCATAAAATTTGTCCTTTAATTAACTCAAGTTATAAGAGTTTAAAATTTTTTCGGTATTATATCTAAAATTAATTAAAAGGCTTATACAAAATGGCAAATATTGAAAATAAGAATTTCGCTTATGATGAGATGATGGTACATATTCCTATGTGTTCACATAAGTTTATTACAAAAGTTCTAGTTGTTGGTGAAGTTAGTGAAGATTTTAAATCTGAGTTAGATAAACATGAGTGTAAAGATATCACATATAGTGAGAGCTTAAATGTAGATGATAAATTTGATATCATATTATACAACAAAGATATAACTCCAGATGAGCTTGAGATGGCTGCTGTTGATAGATGTTTAGAGCAAACAAAAGGTATATTTTGTACAAAAGCGTCATTTATATACAAAGACTTAGATGTTTCTAAAAAAGAGTTAGAAACTATAAGAAAAAACTTCTGGATATCAATGCCATATAGTTTTGGACATAATACTATTGTTTTTGCATCAAAAAAGTACCATCCACAAGCTGAAATTGTACTACAAGTTTCAGATCTACTTGAGGGATGTAACTACTATAATACAGAGTTGCAAAATGCTGCATTTGTTCACCCTACATATATAACAAAAGCTATAACTGGTATAGCCAAAAGATAACAAACAGTGTCAAATGATAATTTTAAATATGCAATAGCATTAACAGGTGGAATAGCAACAGGAAAAAGTACTGTTGCTTCACTTTTTATGTTGCATGGTTTTCTTACAATAGACGCTGATAAGATCGCACACAAACTTCTTGATGAAAACTACGAAACTATAGAAAGACTATTTGGTAGTAAATATATTGAAAATAAAAAAGTTATTAGAAAAGAGTTGGGTAATTTGATTTTTAATAATTTTGAGGAAAAAAAGAGATTAGAAGAGTTTATTCATCCTTTGATAAAAGAGGCTATCATAAAAGAGGCAAAAGTATTTGAAGATCAAAAAAAACCATACTTAATAGATATACCACTTTTCTTTGAAAATAAAAACT
Organism: Campylobacterota bacterium; assembly: GCA_034660335.1. Classification (GTDB taxonomy): domain Bacteria; phylum Campylobacterota; class Campylobacteria; order Campylobacterales; family Arcobacteraceae; genus JAIOSF01. The sequence goes on along the minus strand of JAYEJC010000053.1, from coordinate 21,834 downwards.
ACAATATAAAAAAATCAATTGTAGTATACACACCAAAAAATATACAGATACAAAGACTTATAAATAGAGATAACTCTACAAAAGATGAAGCACTTTCAAGAATAAATAATCAAATGGATATAGAAGATAAAAAAATATTAGCAAACTATATAATAGATAATAGTCAAGATTTAAAACACCTACAAAAAGAGGTGGAGAGGGTTAAAAAAGAGCTTTTAGTTTAGACTCTTTTTTAGTTGTTCTTCTGTTTCTAAATACTCTTTTTTAATAACTCTAAAATCTTCTAAAGTAACTACAAGTATCTTCTCAATATTTTTTTCCTCTTTATATTTAGCTGATATTTTGTCATCTTCAATTAAAATAATAGAATACGGATAAGCATCCAAATCATCTAAAACAAACCATCTAATAACAGCAGGCATAGCAGATACATCAGCTACAAACAAAGCATCTCTTGATGACAAATAATCTTTATTTTGTTGATTAAAAAAAGCTTTGGCAAGATGGCCAGATGCTTTTTTGAAAGCAAAAACTATCTTTTTTGTATCTTTTGTTATTGATTGTTTTTGATCAAATTGATTGTTTAATTCAAATTGTTCAATATTTTTATTTAGAACAATTTCACCAAAAAGTAACGACGATAATATAAATGTAGTAATAAGTAATTTCATAAGCAGAATAATATCTTAATATAATTATAATATACTTACTAAATATCACTAATAGGAGTTTGAAATGTTTGCAATGTATGATGATGATGGTTTAAATTTTAGAAGTACAATAGATCGTCTTTATACAGTACATGAAGCTCACCCTTCAAAAGTAGTAAAAAACAAAACATCAGAGGATGAAGATGATGACCAAAGAAAAGAGCATCGTGAAAGATTTCAAGATCAACTCTACAAAGGAAAAATCAATGATGAAGCAAAAAACAAATATAAACAGATTGCAAATCTTGATACAAGGGTAGAGGTATTTCATGTTGAACAGTTGATGAATCATACAGTCATAACAGTAGATGATACTGCTACTATACAAGAGTGTTATGATATGATGCAAGAAAAAAATATCCAACAACTTACAATAAGAGCAAGTAACCCAATGTACCTAAAAGGTATGATTACAAAAAGTGATATATTAAACTTTTTTATGGATGATATAAGTTATGTAAAAGATAATGTAAATAAACCAATATCAGAAATATATAAACAAAATATCATAACAACAGACCCTATATCAGATATTAGAAGAGTTTCTAAAGTTATGGTTGATTTTAATCTAAATGCTATACCTGTAATTGATAGCGAAGATAGAATACTTGGAATAGTTACAAGAACTGATATATTAAAAGCGGTTGCTTCTATTCCTCATCTACAAATATGGGCATAAACAAATAATTAAAAAGAGTAGAGTTTTTTTTCTCTATTTTCAAAACTTACACATTTTGAATATCCGATATCTTTAGCTAGTTTTGTGACCTCAAAGTATCCAAATCCAACTTGTTCTACACTATGTGCATCACTACCAAATGTGATAGGGATATCTAGCTCAAGAGCTAGTTCAAGAAGTGACTTTGATGGGTATTGTTCTGCTATAGGTTTTCTTAAACCAGCAGCATTTATCTCCAAAACCATACCTGATTTTTTTATAGACTTTAATGCTTTATTTGCTATTGATTTAATATCTTTTTTTGGTAAATATTTAAAAAGTTTGATTAAATCAAGATGACCAACTATATCAAATTTATTTGTTTTTACCATATCATCTACAGCAGTAAAGTATTCTTCCCAAATAGTATCAATATCTCTTGATTTGTACTCATTGATAAACTCTGGATTATCAAATCCCCACTTATCCAAATAGTGAACAGAGCCTATTAGATAATCAACTTTAGAATTTGAAATAGAATCTAAAATATAATCACCTTTAATAAAATCAACCTCATAACCCATAACTATTTTTATATCATTTTTATATCTGTTTTTTAGTTCTAAAATCATATTTTCATAATAATCTTTTTTTTCTAAAACAAGTCTATATCCATCTTCAAAATTTTTCATAGGAGCGTGTTCACTAAATCCATATATATCTATACCTAAAGAGATAGCTTTTTGTATATATTGTTCTGGTGTATCAATGGCATGATTGCATAAAGTTGTGTGATTGTGAAGGTCTATTCTCATATTAGCTTAATATCCCAGCACCATTAATAGCAGTACTTCTATCAAGTGCATATTCTCTTTTTTCATTGATAATATCATATTTCCAAATAGGTGCAGATGCTTTAAAATCCTCAACAAACTGATCGATTAGTTCTAATGCAACTCTTCTTTTAGGGCTGCAAACAGCAGCTATGTATGAGCTAGTATGATTTGGTACATCACCTTTTGAGTGTGCCATCAGTACAATTGCCTTTTGCTCTTTTGCTTTTTGTTGCCAAGATTCAAACCATGAGTTTAAAATAGGCTCATATATATCAAAACTAAGCCCATCAATACCATCTTCATCCCTTACGACACCAACAAAAGTGATAATAGCACCATAATTTGAGAGTCTAAAATCGTTGTACCATCTATTTGTAATCTTTTCTACTTCTAAGCTACCTTCATATAGTTCTAATTTTTTCATATCAACCACCACATACAGGAGGAAGTAAAGATACTTTATCTCCATCTTTTAAAGGTGTTGATTTATCTTGAACCAAAATATCATTTACAGCAACGGCACTATTTAGAAGCCATTTTTCTAGGTCCTTATCACTTTTTAAGATATCACTTAGTTGATTTAGGTTTTGAATATCAACTTTTAGCGGACTTTTACCTATTGGACCTAAAAATTCTATAGTAACCATATTAATCCTTATTTTATGAAATATACGATATTATAGCCAAATAATTTTAAGGACACTCTTCTAAATGATTTTCGCAAAAATAGATTTTATCAATTTATTGCCATTTTATACATTTATCAAAAAAAATATAAAATCAACTCAAATAAAACAGATAATAAATTATAAAAAATCATACCCCTCAAAAATAAATAAACAATTTAAAAAACAAAAAATAGATGCTGCTTTTATCTCCTCAATTGCATCAAAAAAATGCACCTGTTTAGATATAGGTATTGTTGCAAAAGATGAAGTTTTGTCTGTGTTGGTTTTGGATGGTCTTGATGAAAAAGATTATCAATCTGATACTTCAAATATGCTTGCAAAAGTTTTAGATGTCAAAGGAAAAGTACTTATCGGTGATAAAGCATTGCACTATTATCATAGCACTGAAAATAAAGAGTTTATTGATTTAGCAAAACTTTGGAAAACAAAATATAACTTACCTTTTGTATTTGCTAGACTTTGTTTTAATCAAGATAAAAAATATTTAGAAAAGATTACTAAAAAGTTTTTAAAATCAAATATAAAAATACCACAATATATTTTAAAACAATACTCAAGAAAAACAGATATCTCTACAGCACATATAAAAGAGTATTTAACAAAGATATCATATGATATTGGATATAAAGAGCAACAATCATTAAAATTGTTTTTTAAATTAGCAGATAAAAAAGGATAATAATTGGGAATATTTGATTCAATACTTTTGGGGATTATTGAAGGTTTTACAGAGTTTTTACCTATTAGTTCTACTGGACATTTAATAGTAGCAAGTGAATTTCTAAAAATAGATCAAACAAATGTAACAAAAGCATATGAAGTTATCATACAATTTGCAGCGATACTTGCAGTTATATTAAACTACAAAGAGAAGTTTAGTATCAAAAAAATTGAATTATGGAAGAAACTAACATTGGCATTTATACCTATTGGAGCTGTTGGATTTATATTTTCATCACAAATAAAGGCTATGTTTGATATCAAAATTGTTGCTATTATGTTTATAGTAGGTGGTGTTGTGTTTTTGATAGTTGAGAGATTTTATAAGGAGAAAGAACACTTCATAGATGATGTTGAAAAAGTAAGCTATAAACAAGCATTGTGGATAGGTATAGCTCAAATATTTGCATTGATTCCAGGGACTAGTAGAGCAGGTAGTACAATTATAGGTGCAATGTTAGTTGGATTAAACAGAAAAGCATCTGCTGAGTTTAGCTTTTTATTAGCATTTCCTGTTATGTGTGCAACTACAGGATATGATTTATTAAAACATTATAAAGATTTTAGTGATGCTAACTTGGTTGTTTTAGCAGTTGGTTTTGTTGTGGCATTTTTTGTGGCGTATTTAACAATAAAATTATTTTTGGTATTTTTAGAAAAGTTTACATTTGTAGCTTTTGGAATATACCGAATCGTATTTGGCTTAGTATTATTAATTTGGTTTATATAGGTCAAAGATAAAAGGAAAATTATGGATAAAATAGAACTATTATCACCAGCAGGAAATTTAGAAAAATTAAAAATTGCTTTTGCTTATGGTGCAGATGCTGTTTATGGTGGAGTAAGTCACTTTAGTTTAAGAATAAGAAGTGGAAAAGAGTTTACAATGGAGAGTTTTAAAGAGGGTATAGATTATGCTCACTCTATTGGAAAAAAAGTATATGTAACAATAAATGGATTTCCTTTTAATTCACAAATAGAGTTATTAAAAACACATATAAAAAACATAGCTGCTCTTGAACCAGATGCTCTAATAGTTGCTACGCCTGGGGTTGTTGCACTTTGTAATGAGCTTGCCCCTGGAATTGATATTCACCTTTCAACACAAGCAAATGTTATGAACTATCTTGATGCAAAAGTTTATTATGATATGGGTGTGCGAAGAATTATAGCTGCAAGAGAGATAAGCTTAAAAGATGTTCAAGAGATAAAAAAACAACTCCCTGATTTGCAAATTGAGGTATTTGTTCATGGAAGTATGTGTTTTGCATATAGTGGAAGATGTTTGGTTAGTGCTGTGCAAATGGGAAGAGTACCAAATAGAGGAAGTTGTGCCAATGATTGTAGATTTGAGTATACTTTGTATGCTGGAAATGAAGAGCATGGTACACTTTTTCGATTAGAAGAGCAACCAGATGTAGGTACATATATATTTAATGCAAAAGATATGAATCTAGCATCTCATGTCCAAGAGATAGTAAAAAGTGGTGCAGTTGATAGTATAAAAATAGAGGGTCGAACAAAGTCACCATATTATTGTGCTGTTACTGCTTTTGCATATCGTTCTGCATTAGAAGATTGTTATACTGATAAATTTGAAGCATCAAAATATCAAGATGAATTAAATACAACAAAAAATCGAGGATTTACAGATGCTTATTTAATACATAAGCCATTTGAAAAATCAGATACCCAAAATCATGATTATGCTATGAGTGTTGGTGGATTTGAAGTTAGTGGATTTGTTATTGAAAGTCAAGATTATTTTATGTGTAAATACAAAACATATCCAGGTGATGAGATTGAGATATTTGCCCCTTTAAATAGTGATATAAAAGAGATTGATAATGAAATAGGTGCTATTTATAAAAAAGAAGATGGTAAGTATTATTTAAAATTAAATAAAATAATAACCCAAAGTGAAAAAGAGTTAGCAAGTGTTCACAGCGGAAATACAAACCCTATAAAACTTCCAGCTAAGCTACCATATCTAACAATGCTAAGGGTAAATACAGAGATTTAATAGATAGAAGTTGTAATAAAATCTAATTATATACGACTTTTTATATCTATCTCATCTATTGATACAAAATCATTATTTTTGTATTGTTCGACTGCTATTCTACCTATCATAGCAGCATTGTCACTACAGTATTTTAGATCAGTGAGAAGCAAAGGTGCATCAAATTTAGCACATATCTTCTCCACTTCATCTCTTAAAAGTAGATTTGCACTTGCACCACCAACAATAGCAAATTTTTTAAGAGGTATTTTTTTTGTATATTTTCTTAGTTTCATCATAATATGCTCAACAGCAGCTCTTTGAAAACTAGCACAAATATTTGAGATAGTTTGTGGTGTTAAATTATCGTTTTTTTTCTCTTTTTCAATTGCCATTCGTACCGCATTTTTAAGTCCACTATAACTAAACTCTATATTTGGTGATTGTCTAAGTGGTATTGGAAAATCATAAAACTTATCATCTCCATTTTTGCTATGCTCTTGCACAACAGGACCACCTGGATAACCCAAGCCTAACATTTTAGAGACTTTATCGAAGCTTTCACCAAAGCTATCATCCATTGTAGATGCTATAATATTCATATCATTTAAACTATTAGCTTCTATTAGTTGAGTATGACCACCTGAAACCAATAAAATAGTACAAGGGAGTTGCTCTTTTTTTTCAATAAAAAGACTATAGATATGCCCTTTTAAGTGGTTTACTGCTATTAAGGGTAAGTTTAAAGATACAGCTAAAGCTTTTGCCATAGTGACACCCTCTGTTAGTGTTATAGAAAGTCCAGGTGCATTTGTGACTGCTATTGCTTTTATTTGATCAAAATAAGGTGTAATCTCTTCTAAAATTTTTGGTAAAGCTTGAGCATGTAATCTAGCTGCCAACTCAGGTACTACACCACCATAAACACTATGTTCTAACTCTTGTGATATCTTTTTGTGAAATATTAGTTGATTTGTATCTATTTTGGTTATAGCTATACTACTATCATCACATGATGATTCTATACTTAATATCATTTTATACTCTTTATATTTTTTTGAATTATATCTAATAATCTTTTATAAACCTTGAAGTAAAATATCAAATAGATAATCAACTTCATTATTATCTAACTCAATTGTACTTTTTTGTTCAAAAAGATTCTCTATTTGTGAAAATTCAAAACTCCTACCATAGCTACAAGTAGAATGAATAGGCAAGAAACCTCTTATTATAGAGATCTTATTTTGTATTATTTGTTCACATAACAAACACTCATATTCAGTATGAAGTCTCCCCTCAAATTCACATAACTTTATATATGCTTCTAGTATAGCTCTTTTTGGATTTTGTTTTATCATTCTATGGGCTAGATTATCTAACAATTGTATATAAAAGTTATCAATAAAATCAACATCTTTTAAGTGTGGGTAAAAAAGCTTTAAAAATCTTTGCCAACAATAAAGTTTTTGATTATCTAAAATCCATGGATAGCTTAATTGAATTACATCTTTTAATCGTGGAATATCACCTTTTAAATTTGTTTCTAATTCAAAATCAATCTTAAATCCAATATTTATATTAGAGTGTCTAGCACCATAAAATCTGTATGTGGTATAAAAATGATCATCTGTTAAAATAGAAACTATTAAATCTTCATCTTTGACTTTATATAGATTTATTATATATCCTTGCATAGTTTTATACTACCATAAAATAGCTGAAAAATATGATTTGAGAATATTAAGAAACTTTTGGATATAATCGCAACAATATAGGAAATCTGTAGAGCTCATTTATGAAAAGTTTTAAGTTTAACGGATTGCCTATTAAAATTAATTGATACATCTAAAATGTATCGCAAAGGTAATCATAAAATATGAAATTTACAGATTTTAACTTAAAATCAGAGCTTAACAAAGCTATCGAAGCAGCAGGTTTTGTTGAACCAAGTCCAGTACAAGCTGATTCTATCCCTATCGTACTTTCAGGTAAAGATATAGTAGCACAAGCTCAAACAGGTACAGGTAAAACTGCTGCATTTGGTCTTCCAATCCTAAACATGATGAAGTGTGATGGTAGTGTAGAGATGGTTGTAGTTGTTCCTACAAGAGAGCTTGCTATGCAAGTAAGTGACGAGCTATTTAAATTTGGAAAGTTTTTAAATATAAAAACAGCTACAGTTTATGGTGGTTCTTCTTATTCAAGACAGATAAAACATGTAGAAAATGCTTCAATTGTTGTTGCAACTCCAGGTAGGTTTTTGGATTTACTTTCAAAAAAACAAATAAACATTGATCCTAGATTTGTTGTGCTTGATGAAGCTGATGAGATGATGGATATGGGATTTTTAGATGATATAAAAGAGATTTTTAATTATTTAAAAAATAGAGAACAAACTTTAATGTTTAGTGCAACTATGCCAGCTCCAATTAAAAAACTAGCAGAAAAAGTTTTAAATGAGCCAGCATTTGTAACTGTTACAAAAAAAGAGATGACAAATACAAAAATAGAACAATCATTTTATGTAGTTGAAGAGTATGAGAGAGATGATGCTTTAATCAGACTTTTTGATTATAAAGATCCATCAAAAGCTATTGTATTTTGTAAAATGAAAAGAGATGTTGATAGACTTGCAACATATTTAGTAGCTCAAGGTTATGCAGCAAAAGGTCTTCACGGAGATATGGAGCAAAGACAAAGAGAAGAAGTTATTAGATCATTTAAATCAGATAATTTGGAAGTACTTGTAGCAACTGATGTAGCAGCAAGGGGACTTGATGTAAAAGGTGTATCTCATGTGTTCAACTACCAACTTCCATTTGATTCTGAAAGTTATGTACACAGAATAGGAAGAACAGGTCGTGGTGGACAAGATGGAAAAGCTGTATCAATAGTAACTCCAGCAGAATTCAGAAGTCTACACAAAATTCAAAAAGATGTAGGAGCAAATATAGAAAGTAAAATTGTTCCAAATAAAGCATCAGTAAAAGATAAAGCAGTAAATAGTTTATTAGAAACTATCTCAACTCAAGAGATAGATGAGTCTGTATATGATTTAGTTGAGACTTTAAAAGATGAATTTGATCTTTCAAGTATCACTTATAAGTTGGCAACAATACTTTTAAATCAAACTAAAATCAAAGGTAAAGATAATATAGGTAAATCTAAAAAAGATATCGAATTTTTACTTGAGAGAGCTAAAAAAAGTGGAGACCGTGGTGGAAACAGAGGTGGAAGCAGAAGAGGCTCAAGAGGTTCAAGAGGTGGATCAAGAAATTCAAGAGGTGGAAACCGAAGTGATTCAAGAGGTTCAAGAGATGGTGGTAGAAGTAGAGGACCAAGAAGTGGTTCAAGAGATGGCGGAAGAGGGAGATAATAAATATGACTTTACAGAAAAAAGCAACAGTAGTATCAAGTAGTGTAGCGGCGTTTTTAACACTAATGAAATTAACAGTAGGAATCCTTAGTGGTTCTGTTGCTGTTTTAGCTTCTGCAGTTGATTCTGTATTGGATATGTTTGTATCTTTATTTAATTATTTTGCTATATCAAATTCAGAAAAACCAGCTGACGAGGTTTTTAATTATGGTCGTGGAAAAATAGAAGCACTAGCTAGTTTAATAGAGGGTGTTATTATTACTATCTCTGGATTGTTTTTGTTATATACAGCAGTTCAAAAATACTATTCAGGTGAGGTATCAAGCTATCTTGATACCTCTTTAATAGTTATGGTTATATCTTTGTTTATAACTATTATGCTTGTTGCATACTTAAATGCAATAGCTAAAAAGACAAACAATATGGTGATAAAAGCAGATGCTTTACACTATAAAACTGATGTTTGGGTAAATGGTGCTGTTTTAGCTTCACTTGTAATTGTATATTTAACTGGTATTGAGTTAGTTGATATTATTATTGGTGCAGCTATATCTATTTTTATAATATATAGTGCTTATGAGCTTATAGAAGAGGGTGTTTTAGTACTACTTGATCGTGCTTTAGAAGAGGACTTGTCTCATGATATTGTGAAGTTCATAAAAGATGAACCATCAGTAAATGACTACCACTTTCTTAAAACAAGAGGTGCAGGAGATAACAACTTTGTTGATGTTCATTTGGTATTTGACTGTGTGATTACACTTATGGATGCACATAGAGCAGCAGATAATATCGAGGATAAGATTAAACAATTAGATACAACAAAAACATGGATTATCAATATACATATGGACCCTTATGATGATTCAGATATTAATAATGAAGAAAATTGTATAATCAAATAAAAAATTATAATAATAAAAGGTTTTAAATAGATGATAACATGGATGCAAAAACACAAAAAGTGGCTAATAGTAACAATATGGATAAGTACAATAGCTTTTGTTGGAGCTGGTTTTGTTGGTTGGGGTAGTTATGATTATGGTAAATCAAATAGTACAGTAGCAATAGTAAATGACAAAGAGGTTCCACTTACTGACCTTCAAAATGAGTACAGTGCTTTGTACTCACAATATCAGCAGATGTTTGGTGAAACTTTCAATAAAGAGTTAGCGGACCAATTAAAACTAGAGGATGCTGCATTTCAAAGAGTTGTTCAAAAATATCTTCTAATCAACTATGCAAATGACTTAGGACTTGCAGTTACAGATAAAGAGATGGCAAAAGAGTTAGTAAAAATAACTGCATTTCAAGTTGATGGTAAATTTGATAAAAAAACATATATGAGTGTATTGAAACAAAACAGAAGAACAGTAGCTGAGTTTGAAGATCAATTAAAAAAAGATCTATTAGTATCAAAAGTACAAAAAGTTTTTAATATTTCGTTAAATAAAACAGAGATTAAAAATCTTGGAAGTATACTATATAGTGAAGATGAAGTAAGTATAATGGTACTTGATAAAAATAAATTATCAATCAATATAGATCAAAAAAATATGAAAGAGTTTTGGTCACAAAATAAAGAAAACTACAAATCTCCTACTGGATTAAAAATATCTTTGAGTAAAATTGAAACAGTAGAAAATAAAACAAAAAAAGAGATGAGAAAGATTGCTCTTAAAAAATATATAAAACTAAAAAAAGATGAACTAAAATTTTCTAGTGATAAAACAATCTATAATGATGGAGGTTTTTTATCTGCTGAAGATTATAAAAAAGCTTTAGATTCAAAAGATGGTACAGTACTAAAACCTTTATATATTCAAAACAACTATTATGTTATTAAAAAAATATCTAGTATAGAACCAACGGTTTTGGCTTATGAAGATGTTAAGTCAAAAGTAAAAGTGGCATTTAGTGAAAAACTAAAAAATGATTTAATCAAAACTAAAATCAAACAAGCAAAAGAGAATTTTAAAGGTGTAAGTTTAGGATTTATAAAAAGAGATTCAAAGCCATATATCAAAGGTCTAAGTGATGACGATATAAAACAATTTGTACAACAACTTTTTCAATCACAATCAAAAATCGGTTCGGTTGATTTAGCTGATAAAACAATCGTATATCAAATCACAAATTCAAAACTTGCTACTTATGATGAGGCTAATGATAAAACAGTTGAATCTATTTTTGCAAGTATAAAAAATAATAATATCTCAAATAATTTATTAGAACAACTAAAAAACAAATATGAGATAAAATCATTTATGGGAAAGAATTAAATTGAACAAAACTATTTTAGCTATCGATATCGGAACAACGCAAATTATTGCGATCGTTGCTACAAATGATTTCAATAATAAAATAAATATATTAGGTGTAGGGACTGTTAAAAGTGAAGGTGTTCAAAAGGGTAATATAGTAGATATAAATCTAGCTGGAAACTCAATAAAAGAAGCAGCCTTAAATGCAATTAGTAGTTCAGGATCAACTTCTCATGATGTTGTTGTATCTTTGTCAGGTGCAAATACAAGAACTCTTAGAAGTAATGGAAGTATTAATATCCCTAGTGGAATAATAACTCAAAATGAGATAAAACAAGTTTTAAAAATGGCACTTTATAATGCACAGATTATCCCTGATTATGATGTGATTCATGTTTTGCCTATATTTTTTAGGGTTGATGATGGTGCTACTATATCAAATCCTTTAAATATGAATGGCTCTAGACTTGAGGTATCAGTAAATCTAATAACAGCAAAAAAAACTTCACTAACAAATGTAAAAAATGCATTAAAACAAGCTAATCTTGAGGTTGATAAATTTGTTCTTGCTGGTTATGCAAACTCTATTGCTACACTAGAAGCGGATCAAAAAAAGATAGGTAGTGCGGTTATTAATCTGGGTGGAACAACAACACAGCTGGTTGTTTATAAAGGTACAACTATTATATACAATGATTTTTTACCTATTGGTAGTGAGCATATTACACATGATATATCTATAATGTTACATACTCCATATAGTGCTGCAAATATGATAAAAAACAAATATGCTTCACTACTTCCATTTGAAACATTAGAAAGCGAAACGCATATCAAAAAAGTAAAACTTCCTATTTTGGGAAATGAAACTGAAACAAAAGAGATATCTCTAGATCAAATTCAACCTATTTTACATGCTAGAATTGAGGAGATTTTGACTACTATTCATGATAAACTACTAGAGAGTTCTGTATTAGAAAATATTGATGGTGGTATTGTTTTAACAGGTGGAATGACCTATATTCCAGGTATTAAAGAGCTTGCTTCAAATGTTTTTGATGGTTTACCTGTAAAAGTATCAAATCCAAAAAATATTCAAAATGGATATATCGATTTTAATACACCAACAATGTCGACAATAGTTGGATTGTTGCTTTATGAGTTTGATGTTGAAAATAACTTTGAACTTGATAGCAACACTGAGCTTAGAAGAAGAAATGTTGTTTCCCATAATGATGAGATAAAAACAGAACAAAAAAAGAAAAAAGAGGATATAAATAATATTCCTAAAACAAATCCAGAAGATATCAAAGAGCTTACAATATCAAAAGAAAATGAAGAATCTCCTAAAAAAATGGGAAAATTTATGAGTATTGTATCGAGGTGGTTTTAATGCAAAGTAATCTATTTGATAGAAACAGTATAACTGTTCAAAAGCCTACTAAAACATTATCTCAAAATGCAGCAAAAATAGCTGTCATTGGTGTAGGTGGCGGTGGTTGTAATATGATAAACCATATGATAGGTGAGGGGACTCACAAGATTGATTTAATAGTTGCAAATACAGATTTGCAAGTATTGCACTTATCAAATGCACCAAAAAAAATACAGCTAGGTATTGAGCTTACTAGAGGTCTTGGTGCTGGTATGCGTCCTGATATTGGTAGAGATTCTGCATTAGAAAACTATCAAGAGATAAGAGAGTCTCTTGAGGGTTCTGATATTGTATTTATCGCTGCTGGTTTAGGTGGTGGTACAGGTACAGGTGCTGCTTCAGTTATAGCAAAAGCAGCAAAAGAGATTGGTGCTTTGACTGTTTCTGTTGTAACAAAACCTTTTAAATGGGAAGGTAAAAAAAGAACAGGTTTAGCAAATCTAGGATTAGAAGAGCTTAAAAAAGTTAGTGATTCAATTATTGTGATTCCAAATGATAGACTTAGAAATATTATCGATAAAACTGTTGGTATGAAAGATGCTTTTAAAGTAGTAGATGATGTTTTATATCAAGCAGTAAATGGTATGAGTGAAGTTATCTTAAAACCTGGTAGTGATGATATAAATGTTGATTTTGCTGATGTGAAAACAATTATGCAACATAAAGGTATAGCTCTTATGGGTATAGGAAAAGCAAAAGGTGACAATGCAGCTACAGAAGCTCTGCAGTTAGCTGTTAAGTCTCCTTTGCTTGATGAGATATCTTTAAGTGGTGCCAAGGGTATTATGATCCATTGGACTATTAATCCAAATGTTTCTATGTTTGCTATTGGTGATGTGATGGAAAATATAAATGACTCACTGGAGGGTAATCCTGAGATTATATTTGGTACTACTACAGATGATAGCCTAGCAATAGATGAGATAAAAATCACAATAGTAGCAACTGGATTTGAAAGTAATGATCAAAATGAAGATAATGAAAATCAAGTTAAAGCAAATACACATTCTCAAAATCATCTACAACAAGCTAGATTAAAAAATGATGAAGACTATTATGATACTCCACCTTTGATGAGGGGTTATTCTATTAAGTATAAAATACTCTAGGAAGTAAGTAGTACGAAAAGATTAAAATCTTTTCGTATAGCTATGGCAGTAGGGTGCTTTATTGTGTACAAAATAATAATCTTGATGATAACTCTCAGCTTCAAAGAAAGGTGTATTGTGCGTTGAGATTAGTTTAGTTTCTATTTTATAAGATTTGGATTCTAATATTTTTATTAGTTTTTTAATTGTCTCTTTTTCCTCTTCATTATTATAAAAAACAGCACTTATATATTGAGTTCCAATATCTGGTCCCTGACCATTTTTTTGTGTTGGGTCATGTATCTCAAAAAACAATCTAGCTAAAGTTTCAAAACTAACTATCATAGGATCATAATCAACCTTTACAACTTCAATATGACCAGTCATTCCACTACAAACCTCTCTATAGCTTGGGTTATTTGTTTTGCCACCCATATAGCCACTTATTGCAGCTTTTACACCATCTATATGTTCAAAGTGGTACTCAACTCCCCAAAAACAACCACCTGCAAAATATGCACTTTTTAAATTTTTAGTTTCCATTCTTTCTCCATTAACATTTTATTATAATTTGTAAGTATATTGCGAATATACTTAATTAGATAGAGTTAAATCTAAATTATAATATTTTTTAAGTATACTTTTAAGAATAAAAAAGGGATATTATGAAAGAAAATAAAAATGATGTTTTATTGAAAGAGTTTAAAACTTATCTTGAAAATAATGATAATGAATCTATTGTTTTAAACCTTCCAAAGTTATTAAAAACATTTACAAAGCTATCAACACGAACAGACAGAATACTAAGACAAAGTGACTCCCAACAACTAGAAGTTTTGAAACTAAAAGAGAATATTGAAGAAAAGAATGATAGAATAAATACACTTTTGAACAATGCAGGTCAGGGTTTTTTGTATTTTAATAGTGATATGAAAATAGGTGAAGAGTATTCAAAAGAGGTATTAAATATCTTTTGTGAAGATGTAGCAAATAAAGATATCACTCTACTACTTTATAAAGATATAGATGATGCAAGTTTTTTAAAAGCAACACTAAAAAGTATATTGCAAGATACAAGTATAAGACAAGAGATACTGATATCACTTTTACAAAAAGAGTTTAAAATCTCTAATAAATTTATTGAGATAGAGTACAAAGTATTGGACAATGAAAACTTTATGATGATCCTTACTGATATTACATCAAAAAAAGAGCTTGCAAAAAAGATAAAGCAAGAACAACAAGTATTGAAAATGGTAGTAGAAATAGTCACTAGTCTTGAACAGTTTTTAGAAGTTAAAAAAGATTTTGAACTATTTTTGGATAAGTTTAGTACATTTAAAAGGGTAGAAAGATTATCGGATTTAAGAAAAGAGATACATACATACAAAGGTCTATTTGCACAAAAAGAGATGCTTCATATTGTTGAACAACTTCACTCATTTGAGTCTATTGTAGATAATAGTATAAAATCAAAAAAACTAGATAAGAAAATAATAGATATAACAAAAAAAGATATTGCACTATGGCTTGATGACGATATCGGTATTTTAAAAGATATTTTAGGTGATGATTTTTTAGATAAATCAAATCTTATAAATATAGATAAAAATAGAATATATAAAATAGTTGGAAAAATAGAAGATATACTTAAATCAAAAGATAAACTTCCTGATATTAATACTTATGAAAATTTAAAACTAATAAAAAAAGATTTATTTGAACTAACATACTATAATATTAGTATATTTTTTACACCATACTCGAAGCTTGTTGAACAATTAGCTAAAAAACTAGAAAAATCTATAAATCCTTTGTTTTTAGATATTGATGAGATTTATATATCAAATAAATATATACCTTTTTTAAACTCACTTGTTCATATATTTAGAAATAGTGTTGATCATGGTATAGAGAGTATTGAGCAACGGTATGAAAATAACAAAAATGAACTAGCTACAATAAAATGTAGTGTAAAAAATGAAAATAATAAAATAATAATAAAAATATCAGATGATGGTGTAGGTATAGATATAAAAAAAATCAAAGCATTAGCTATAGAAAAAATGATTTATACAAAAGATGAGATAGATAAGTTGTCAGATGATGATATCTTAAAAATTATTTTTAAAGATGAATTTTCTACAAGTAAAAAAGTGACAACAATATCAGGTCGTGGAGTAGGTTTGGCTTCTATTTTAAATGAATTAAATAAAATAGATGGAGATATGCAAATTAATAATCATTTTCAAAAAGGTATAGAGTTTATTTTTTCAATACCAAAAGATTAATAATAGTTATTGAAATTTATATAAAACTTATTAGAGGATTTAACTATATTTTAATACTATTTTCTTTGATATAAGCTATAGCTTCATCAATACTATCTGTTATCAAATAAGAGTTTAGATCCTCTTTTGAGATATAGTTTTCTTTTTGCATAACTTTAAAAAACTCTTCAAGTGGTGTAAAAAATTTAGTTCCAAATAATACAATAGGAAAGCTCCCCATTCTTTTTGTTTGTACCAAACATAAAGCCTCAGCTAACTCATCTAAAGTACCAAATCCACCTGGCATCGCTACAAAAGCAACTGAGTATTTCAAAAATGTTAATTTTCTTGTAAAAAAGTATTTAAAGTTTAGAACTGTTTTTGCATATCTATTGGTTTGTTGTTCATGTGGAAGTTTTATCTGTAAACCTACAGATACTTTTGCACCTTTGTTTCCAGCTTCCATGATACCTCCACCACCACCTGTGATAACTGCATATCCCTCTTTTGAAAGGGCTTTTGAAAGCTTATAGGTGGTTTTGTAGTAGGGGTGGTTTTTTTCTATTCTAGCACTTCCAAAAATAGAGACAGCAGGTGGAAGAGTGCCTAACTGATCAAAGGCATCTGTTAAATCACCCATTATTTTAAATAAACGCCATATATCTTTCTCTTTGTTTTTATTATCTAAAAATGATTGTTCTAAATCTTGCATATTTTCTCTTTTGTATTTATATTATGAGTTGTTTTGCAACTCTTCTACCATCATCTCAAGTTCTAAAAATCTCTCAACTTTGTTTTCATAGCTTTTATTAATAGCATCTAACTCCTCACTTAAAACTACAAGCCCTTTTTGTTCATAACACTTAGGGTCCATCATACAGTTATTTAACTCTTCTGTTTTTTGCTCTAACTGCTCTATCTCTTTTGGAAGATTTTCAAAATCTCTTTTATCGTTGTAGCTAAGTTTTACTTTTGGTTTTTTTGTCTCTACTTTTGGTGTCTCTTTGATTGGAATTTTTGTATTTTGTTTCTCCATCTCTTTTACAAATTTTTCATCTTTTTCATCTTCTAAGTATTCACTATATTTTTGATAACTCTCTTCAAGTAATCCATCACCTTTAAAGATATAAAGTTTTTTTGCAATCTTATCTACAAAATATCTATCGTGACTCACAAAGATCAAAGCACCTTGAAAGTTTGCTAGGTATTGCTCTAGTATATTAATAGTAGGGATATCTAGGTCATTTGTAGGCTCATCCATGATAAGTACATCAAATTTTTTGGTAAAAAGTAGGGCAAGGGCGATTCTGTTTTTTTCACCACCACTTAAAACACCAACTTTTTTATCAAGGTACTCTTTTGGAAATAAAAAGTTTTTCAAGTATCCATATACATGCATATTTCTACCATCATTTAGTTCAACTCTATCCCCACCACCTGGACAAAATTGATGCATAATAGTTTGATCTTCATTGAGCATCTCTCTGTGTTGATCAAAGTATCCCACTTTGAAATCACCTTTTTTGAAGCCACCTTTATCTATTTTGAGTCGTTCAAGAAATACTTTTAAAATAGTAGATTTTCCACTTCCATTTGGTCCAACTATAGCTATAGTATCTTTTTGTAAGATTCTTGCAGTGAAGTCTTTGATTAGTGGTTTATCTCCTAGCGTTAGATAGACATTGTCAAGTTCAAAAAGCATCTTTTTTTTATTTTGAGTATCTCCATCATTAAAAGATTTTTGCTCTCTTTGGATATCTAATTTCATTTTGTTTATTTTTGCTGGGTTTGACTTAACTTTCTCTTTGAGTGCAAAGTAATTATCTTTTCTAAGGACATTTCTTTTTCTTCTAGCTGTTACACCATGTTGCATCCAGTGGGCTTCATCTCTTAGTTTGCTTACTAGGTTTTCATGCTCTTTTTGAAGATGTAAAAGATTTTGCTCTTTTTGAAGTAGATAGTCTTTGTATCCCCCTCTATATTTAGTAAGCTCACCACCATCTATCTCTATAATATTTGTAGCAATATTATCTAAAAAGTATCTATCGTGTGAGATAAAAATCATTGTGAAATTTTCTTTTAAAAGTATCTCTTCAAGAAATTCAACCATATAAACATCAAGGTGATTTGTAGGCTCATCTAGTAGTAAAACATCTGGTTTTTTTAAAATCAAACCAGCTAATCCAACACGCCTTTGCTCACCTCCACTTAAAAGGGTTACATCTTTGAATTCATAACTTTTTAGATTGAACTCCTCCATCACTCTTTGGATTTTATTGTCTAAGTCCCAAGCGTTGTGATGATCTAAAAATGTTGTAAGTCTTGCTTGAGTTGCTAGTAGTTCCTCGTTTTCATAATCTGTATCTAAAAGTTTTGAGATTCTATCATACTCTCTTTGTGCATGTTTGAGATCAACTAGTTGCTCCTCTATAGCTTCTCTTACAGTAAGACCTGATTTGAATTTTGGTTGTTGATCGAGCATCTCTATTTTTAGAGATTTATCTATAGCTATCTCTCCACTATCTGGCTCTACATCTTTTGTGAGTATTTTCATAAAAGTTGATTTACCTTGACCATTTTGACCTATTACGGCTACTCTTTGTTTCTCTTGAAGTGTAAAGTTTACATCTTTGAGGATCACTTTTATATCATATTGTTTATTTATTTTTTGTAGGTCTATTAGTGCCATGGATTATAACATCACTCCAATATCTTTAATAATTTGATTTACTACAGAGTCTGGATTTTCAGCTAAGTTTAATTTTGATTGTTCAAATCTAAAACTTTTTTCTGAAATAGGGAGCTTCCCCTTTTTATATATTCTTATATTGCTTTGTTTGTCTCTTACTGTTATTAGTTCATTATTATTTATAATATGTGGTGAAAAGGGTACATCTATTATTCCATTTTTTATACTATTGAAAATTTTTCTCCATAAAGTATCTGCTTTGTCATTGAAAATAGCTTCAAAGACTTCATCAACTTGCCTGGTTAAATTTTCCTCCTCCTCTTGATCTACAAAATTAGGGATACCTCTTAGTGTATTTAAAATATATTTTACATTTGATACAGCTTGCGCATTGTCTTGTGCAGTTGGTATTCCAAAAGCTTCTGCTCTTGTTTTTGTTATTATTTTATCTGCACCAACAAGTCCAGCACTCATAGCACCCATATCTATTAAGCTATCTGATTTATATTTATCTCTAGGAAATGCACCCATCCATTGATGATATACAAGATTTATTTTTGCATCACCACATCCTATTTGTTCTGCATATTTAGCTGCTGATTTTCTTAGAACTTTTGATGTTACTAGGTCTTGATTTAGACTACCTGTTTGTGCAAAACTCACAGAAAAAGACTTTACACCCTCTTCAAGAGATAAGAGCATCTCTGCTATTTGTATAACTATAGTTATAACAGGTGGAACTAAAGTAGCTGTAAGTGGTCCAAACGACTCTCTATTTATTGGTTCATTTAATTTGGAGTATTCAGCTGTGACTCTCTCTACATGTTTCCAGTATAAAAATGCTTTATCTTGTGGGAAGTTTTTTGAGTAAGGTAAAATATATGTAATAGGTCCACCCTCTATCTCAAAGGCTCCTGAAGCGATAGCCATATCGACTAAAAGTCTAGCATCTGGAGTACCATGTCTTAAGCTAATAGGTGTATCAAAATGTGTGGTCATCTCTCTTGTTTTTTTATAACCATGGTTGATTAAAGGGTAGCCATTTAGTAGGTCTTTGTTCTCTTCTTCACTTAGTTTTAACATTTTTGAAGCGTGTAGATAGTCATTTAATCTTGTATTGCTATCTATTGTCATTGGTAATACATCTACATCAACAGATTTAAACTCTTTGTACAATGCAAACATTTTGTCATAAGTGGGAAATCCACCACGGGGTTGTACTAGTGTTTTGCCTTTGTTTGTTTTGAATTTATGTGATATAAAAAGATTTTTACTAGCACCTTTTACAAACTCTTGTATCTCTTCAAAATCAAACTCTTTTACAAATTCATTTGATACTATTAGCTCTCTATCTCTTTGAAGTAAACTCATTATTTAGTTTCCTTTATGTATTGTTCCATAATATCTAGACCCACTAATAGATCTGTTTGATGAAAAACCAAATCAAATCCATACTCTTTAAATTTTGGTATAATTTGTTTAGCATCAGCTTCTCCAACGCTTAGATTCCCACCAATGACAAATGTCACATCTTTTAAATTATACTGATTTTTTAAAATATCTAGATCTCTACACCAACCCTCTGCTTCACCATTGAGTGATGAGATTAATAGTACTTTTGCATCAGTTTCTATAACTGCATCTATAAATTCAACTAAATGTGTATTTACACCTAAGTTAAATACTTCAAAACCTCTACTTTTTAAAGATATATCTATTAGTCTGTTGGCAACTACATGGATATCATTACCCACAACACCTGTTACAATTTTCAATTTATACTTACCTTTGATATCTGCTTGTTTTCATATTTGGTACTACTTATACAGATTAAAATGTGGCGATTATATCTAAAATAGGTTTAATAACAATTTAGTTACAATTAAAGAAAATTTTTAGGAAAAACAATGAAGTCATACACAGCAGATATATGCGATAACAATCCAGATAAAGTACAAGTACTAAACCCAATTTTGAACTCATATGGTGGTGTTTCTATGTGTCATGGAGAGATCGTGACCATTAAGCTTTTTGAAGATAATAAAGCTTTAGTTGAGTTATTAAGAGATAATAGAGGTGATGGAAAAGTTTGTGTTGTAGATGTGCAGGGTGATTATTGTGCTGTTGTTGGTGAGACACTTATGGGTTTTGCTTATCATAATGGTTGGGCTGGTATTATAATCAATGGATATGTAAGAGATACTCACCAAACAAAACAGATACCTGTAGGGCTTTGGGCAAAAGGCACTTATCCTTATAAAAGTCAAAAAAAACAGCCAGCTATATTAGGTGAAACACTAACATTTGGAGATGTTGAGTTTAGGGTTGGTGAGTTTATTTATGCTGATCAAGATGGTATAGTAACAACAAAAAATAATATTATTTTATAGGTGTTCTATAATATTGTTAGTTCAATTCTCTAATAAGTTTTATTTAAGATTATATTGTAATATTGTTTAATGTTATAACAAAACAAGCACCTTTGAAGTTTTCACCATTGTAGTTGTACTCTTCATTGTATGCTTTTATGATACCTTGGTGTCTTTCTCTTACTATCTTATCTACCATTGATAGACCTAGTCCTGTACCTATTGATTGGTGTTTTGTTGTAAAATATGGTTCAAATATTCTACTTAGTATATCCTCTTTTATACCACCACCATTGTCAAGTATCTTTATTTTTATATGATTTTCATCTGTTTTTTTTGTAGAGATAAAAATATATTTATTTTTTAAGTTTTTATTTGAAGTTAGTGAATCTTTTGCGTTATTTAAGATATTTATAATAGATTGTTCTAGTTCGTTTATGTTTCCTTTTATTATTAGGTCATCATCAAAATCTTCTATAAGCTTAATAAAATGCTCTTTTCTTGATGCATCTGTCAAAGATAAACTTCCTTTAATAACATCATGTATACTAATAGGCAAATAGTTTTTATTGTCTTTTAAAAAGTTTTTGAAATCATCTATTCCTGACTTAACCCCACAGCACCACAAAACCAAACTACAAATTGCTACAAACCCTTATTTCAAGGCAAACAGTAATTTAGTCTAAAATTGTAGTGCCTACACAGATATTATCTATTGACTTTAA
>JAYEJC010000052.1:0-8715 GCA_034660335.1 Campylobacterota bacterium | reverse complement strand
GTTTATGATAACACTAGAAAATATACAAAAAGCAAAAAATAAATTAGATGATATAATAAGAACAACACCAATAGCATTTGCTCCAATTTTAAGTCAGCAATGTGGTGCTAATATCTATTTAAAAAAAGAAAATCTTCAACTAACAGGTAGTTTTAAATTAAGGGGTGCATTTAATAAAATAGCATCTTTGAGTGAAAAAGATAGATTATTAGGGGTTGTAGCTGCAAGTGCAGGAAATCACGCACAGGGTGTTGCGTATAGTAGTAAACACTTTGGATGTGAAGCAACAATAATAATGCCAGAAGCAACACCTCTTACAAAAGTTACAGGTGTAAAAAGCCATGGAGCAAATGTGATACTTCATGGTACAAATTATGATGAAGCTTATAAGTTTGCTACAAATTATGCAAAAAATGAAAATAAATCATTTGTTCATCCATACGCAGATGATGAGGTGATAGAGGGGCAAGCTACTATAGCTCTTGAGCTTTTAGAAGAGATA
Source organism: Campylobacterota bacterium (assembly GCA_034660335.1). Lineage (GTDB taxonomy): Bacteria > Campylobacterota > Campylobacteria > Campylobacterales > Arcobacteraceae > JAIOSF01. The sequence continues at coordinate 8,213 of JAYEJC010000052.1, read as the reverse complement.
GATGATCTTGATATGATAGTAGTCCCAATTGGTGGTGGAGGGCTTATCACAGGAGTAGCAGCTGCAGCAAAAGCACTAAAACCATCTATAAAAATAGTTGGCGTAGTAGCAAGTGGTGCAAATGCTATGAAAAAATCTTTTGATTCAAATCATCCACAAGATAGTATAAGTGTTAAAACAATAGCAGATGGTATTGCTGTAAGAGATGTTCTTCCTAAAATGTATAGTTATGTAAAAGAGTATATTGATGATATTGTTGAAGTTGAAGATAAAGAGATAGCAAGTGCTATACTTTTTTTATTAGAACAGCATAAATTAGTAGTAGAAGGTGCAGGTGCTGTTGGAACTGCTGCAGTGATGCATGAAAAACTAGATATAAAAGGTAAAAATGTAGCACTTATCTTAAGTGGTGGAAATATAGATGTGACTATGCTAGCACAGATAATAGAAAAAGGTCTTGTAAAAAGTGCAAGAAAGATGAATCTTCAAGTGACACTTATAGATAAACCAGGAAGTCTTAAATCTTTAACTTCAATATTTGAAAACAATAGTGCAAATATAGTACAAATAGATTATGATAGAAATTCAGTATCTCTTGATTTTGGAGATGCAAATGTCACAATTGGTCTTGAAACAAAAGGTTTTGAACATCAAGAGACTATAAGAAAAATACTAAAACAATCAGGATATAGATTTAAAGAGTTATAAAAATTATAAGATTTATAAACTTTTTATAAATGTTACACTATAATTACGCAAATTAGTTTAAAGAAAAACATAAAAAGGAAGAGAAATGGAAGGTAGATTATTTACATTCTTTGGTGCAATAGGTGGACATGGTCAAGATTGGATTATATTGTCACACTTAGCACTTACAGTTGTTATTGTATTTTTAGTTGCTCGTGCTGCTTCAAGTAAAATTCAGTTAGTACCAACAGGTACACAAAATGTTATGGAGATATATTTACAAGGTGTTGTAAATATAGGTAAAGATTCAATGGGTGAAGCTAATTCAAAAATATATATGCCACTTATTGCTACACTTGGTTTATTGATATTTGTTGCAAATATGATGGGTATTGTTCCTGGTTTTGAGTCAGTTACTGGTAATATTAATTTTACTTTATCGTTAGCTATTATTGTTTTTTGTTATTACAACTATTTAGGATTTAAAGAGAATGGTGCAGGTAAATATCTTGGTCATATGATGGGACCTGTTCCTGCTTTAGCTCCTTTGATGTTTCCAATCGAAGTTATATCACATGTTTCAAGAATAGTATCTTTATCATTTAGACTTTTTGGTTCAGTAAAAGGTGATGATATGTTTTTGATGGTACTTCTTATGTTGGTTCCTTGGATTGCTCCTTTACCTGGTTTTTTCTTCTTATTTGCATTTGGTGCATTACAAGCTTTTATTTTCATGATATTAACATATGTTTATATATCTGGATCTATAATGATGTCTGAAGAGGAACATTAAGATATATTATTTAAATAATAAAACTAAAAGGACTTCATTTTGAAGTCCTTTTTTTTTAGTCAATATCTAATCACAGACCCTATTGAATATGGTGATGATATATATAGTTTAGAAAAAAATTTATCTAATAGTTTTCAAAACTATAATATAGATATGATTTGTTTTAGAGATAAAATATCTACATCCATTGAGGATTTAGCAAAAAGAACTATAGAAATCTCTAGAAAATTTAATATTAATAAAGTATTAATTAACTCAAATATTGATTTAGCAATAAAATTAAAATTTGATGGTGTTCATCTAAAATCAAATCAATTTGATGATATAAAATACGCAAAAGAGAATAATCTATATGTAATAATAAGTTGTCATAACAAAATAGATATAGAAAAAGCAAAATCACTGAAATGCGACGCAGTAACATATTCACCAATTTTTTATAAAAAAGATAAAGGTAAACCTAAAGGCTTGGATGATTTAAGTAAAATGGTTGAGATATATCAAGATGAGTATTTTAAGATTATAGCCTTGGGTGGAATTATCTCCAATTTTCAAGTAGAACAGATAAAAACTACTAAAGTTAGTGGATTTGCTTCAATTAGGTATTTTAAAAATGATTGTAACTGTATAGATACTAAAGTATAGTAGTATAATTCCTATATTAAGTTTATTTTTATCAATACAGTTTTAATAATTTTTCGATAAAATAAAAGTTAAAATTAAAATAATTAGAGGATAAAATGGTAGATTATTATTATACGAATGCAGTTAAAGGCGAGAGACCAAAATTTAGTGTTCCAAATAAAGAGTTTTTAGAGCAGTTGACACCTGCAGGTTTTCAAGAGATGGTAGATAACTTTTATGATATTATAATAGATAGTGATATAGCTCACTATTTTCCAGATGATGAAGAGGAGTTACAATTAATTAAAAAAAGAAATGCTTCCTATTTTATGATGATTTGTGGTGGCGATGAAAGATATATATCTAAGTTTGGTGGAGATTTTGACCAAATCAAAACACATGAGATGTTTTCAATTCCAAACAAAGCTAGAATAGAGTGGCTTGGTTGTTGGGAAGATGTTTTAAGAAAAATAGAATCAAAAGTTGAACATCCACATATACAGTCATATTGGAATTGGCTAGAGGTATTTTCAAAACATATAGTGAACTATGAAAATGATAGAGAAGATTATGAGAAAAAAGCAAGTACAAAATAATTAAGAAGGATAGTGTAATGTCAAGAGATATGTGTGCAGATGTAAAAATGGAAGAGGGTTATATGAGAATGAGTGTTGAATATAACAATGAAGATAGTAAAAAGAAAATACAAGAAGCAATAGGTAAAATAGAGAAAGATATGCAACTATTTCCAGATGTTACAAGAAGAGTAATAAGTGATACTGCTGGTAATTTTTCTGTTGAGTTTGGTACAGAGGGTATCCCTAGAGATGCAGGTGATTTTTGTCAAAATGTGATGAATGAGCTTGGTATTTCTAAGTGCACAATATAGTTTTAGAGAATAATACTAGTCATAATATAAATATAGATTTCTTAGAAAAGATATTAGAAGATATTTCATCTAAAGAGATTGAGTTTATATTAACAACTAATCATGAGATACATGAGATAAACTTAACTACAAGAGGTATTGATAAGCCTACAGATGTGTTGAGTTTTCCATATATTGATATGCCTAATACTCCACTTGGTTCTATAGTTATATCTGTAGATTTTGTTGAAAGTGGATCTAAGCTTTATAAGCATAGTTTTGATGATGAATTAACTCTATTATTTATTCATGGTTTATTGCATCTACTTGGATATGATCATGAAGTTGATTCTGGTGAGCATAGAGAAAAAGAGAAAGAGCTTATAAAAAAGTATAATTTACCTGATAGTTTGATTATCAGAAGTGAAAAGGAAAATTAATATATGGATATTCTTATATTTATTGTATCGATGGGGGCATTGATATATGGTGCTGATTATATTATTGAGGAGAGTGAAAAAATAGCATTACATTTTGATATCTCACCTTTTATAATTGGTGCTACTTTAGTTGCTTTAGGTACTAGCTTACCTGAAATGGCTGTTAGTATGAGTGCTTCAATGCAAGGTAGTGGAGATATCGCTGTTGCAAATGTTATAGGAAGTACAATATTTAATATATCATTAGTTTTAGGAGCAGTATTTTTAATTGCTAATAGTATAAGTCCAAAAAGAGACCTCTTTGCAAAAGATTCTGCATGGTCACTTTTCCCTATATTGATTTTTATATTGATGTCAATAGATGGGAAATTAAGTAAATTAGATGGTTTTATATTTTTAGTTTTGATGGGCGCGTATTTACTTTTTTTAATTCAAAGCAATCAAGTAGAAGAGTCAGATTTAGATGATGAAAAAGAAAACTTTGCATGGATTAAAACATTAATATTATTAGTTATTGGATTTGTTTTTGTTGTAGGTGGTGCAAACTTTGCAATTGAAAGTGCTGGTAATATTGCTAGAGATTTTGGTGTTAGTGAATGGTTGATTGGCTTGTTTCTTGTAGCTTTTGGGACAAGTTTGCCTGAACTTACAGTTGCTATAAAAGCAGCAAAAGCAAATAATGCAGATATGGCAATAGGTGCCATAATTGGATCTAATGTAGCAAATTTTACTATGGTTTTAGGACTTAGTTCGATTATAAATCCACTAAATGTTGATTTAAATGCTAATTTCTTTGATATTATAGCTGCACTTATTGTTTCTGTGATGTTGGTGTTTATTACTGCAAATAAACTTTATAATAAAAGTGCAGGGATAGTCTTAATGGCTGTGCTAGCATTAGTTGTCTCAAATAGTTTTTAGATGAAAAAAAGTTTATCAGATTTTTTTCATAGTAAGTTTTATATAGAACTTATCCTTGCTACTACTTTATTTGTAGTTGCAATTGCTACAAATAGTATGGTTACAATCATTATATATTTGTTGTATTTCATAATAATGTTAGAGATTGTTCGTGCTGTTATGAGTTTTTTAAGAGAGCAAAGAGTTCAAATAAGAATTTTAATTGATGCTTTTATTATTTTAGCACTTCGTGAATTTATTGTAAATGTAGTTAAGATTAATAAAGAGGAGATTAATAGTATAGAGAGTCTTTTGACTAATAGTACAAATTTTCATATTTTAGTATTTACAGGTGTATTATTTTTTTTATTTATTTTAAGATGGTTAGCTATTTTCACTTCACCTGATAAACATATAAAAATAGAGAGTTAGAGATATTAAGCTTTTACTCTCTTTATCTTTATTATTTTTATATCAATTATTTGCAGTAGAATTTAAAGTTGCTTCATATAATGTTGAAAATTTATTTGATCTAAAATATGATGGTACAGAATACAAAGAGTATAAACCCCATAGTAAGTATTGGACAAAAAAAGCTTTTTTAAAAAAAATCAATAATATCTCAAAAACAATTAATGATTTAAATGCCGATATTATAGGTCTGCAAGAGATTGAATCTAAAAGTGCATTAAATAGTTTAAATAAAAAATTAAACTATAAATATTCTATCTTTATCAAAAATAAACACTCCTCAATTGGTGTTGGACTTTTAAGTAAGTTTCAAATAAAAAAGTTCGAAAGAATAATAGTAGATAAATATGATAAATATTCACGAGATATATTAAAAGTAACTATAAATATTGATAATAATAATTTAGTTATATATGTAAATCATTGGCGTTCAAAAAGAGCTAAAGAGAGCTTTCGTATAAAATACGCAATGGCTTTAAAAAATGATTTTAATAAACTTAACAAAGATATAGATTATATTATATTAGGTGATTTAAACTCAAACTATAATGAATACCAAACTTTTAAATATGAAAAAAAGTTAAATAATACATATGGAATAACAGGAATAAATCAAGTTTTAAATACCACAATAGATAAAAACTTTGTTTTAAAAGATAATATTTTAGATTTTCATAACTCTGTGCATTATAACTTATGGTTAGATGTAGATGAAAATAATAGGTTTAGTTCAAAATTTAGAACACAATATAACACACCAGATAATATATTAGTGCCTAAATCTATGTTTGATAATAAAGGTATAAATTATATAGAAAATAGTTTTAATATATTTAAACCAAATTATTTATATAACAATAATAATGTTATAAGATGGAATAGATATAAATCAAGAGGTTTTTCAGATCATCTACCTATATATGCAAGCTTTTCAACTAATAATACAACTAATAAAATCAAAGTAAGAAAGAGTGATAGTCAAAGTAATAACTATAAGATAAAAGATTTATATAGTATTGAGCATATTCATAAACCTTTAGATATTATGAATGTGGTAGTGATATATAGAAATAATAATATTGCTATTATTAAACACGATAAAAGTTCAAGGGCTATTATGATATATAAGCCGCCAGAAGGGTTTGATTTGGGCTTTAGATATAATATTTCTGTATTTAATATAGATTATTATAATGGATTAAAAGAGATTAAAAAACTCACTATTTTAAATAAATTATCTTTTGATAAAGATTATGAAGACTATATTTATAGTGTTGAGACAATAGATATTTTTGATAAAACAAATCAAAATCAAATGATTAAAAATTTAAATGGTTTATATAAAAATAGATATCTTTATTTTAGTCAAAATAATAAAAATAAAAAGATAAGGGTATATTTTAAAAAAGGTTTTACTAAACCCAAAGATAATACAAATATAACTATAAAAAGAGCTCAAATTACTATATATAAATCAAAAATCCAATTAACAATAAATAGCAAAGATGATTTTATTTAAAACTTAATAGAGGATTATACTATGGTTTATATTATACTATAAAAAAGGGGCTTGAGATTTATCTCAAGCCCCTTTTTAGTTTAAATAGAACTTATTATTTATTTAATCCAATATATTTAACTACAGAATCATATAATACTGGAATATCAGTCTTTCCAACAAAATCATCAACACCAATTCGTGTCATTTTACCTTTTACAGCCTCTGTTGTCATACTTGAATTAACAATAATAGGAATATGACTAAAAGATGGATTATCTTTAACTGCTTGTGCTACTTGATAACCATCAGTACCAGGCATCTCAATATCAGTAATAATTAAACCAACAGAACTTGGATCAATCTCATTTAATCTTGTTAATAAATCACCACCATTTGGAAGAATTTCATAGTTAGCTTTCGCTTTTCTTAAAAATTGGTTAATAACTTCTCTAGCTACAGCACTATCCTCTGCAACTAAAATCATTTTTTCTTTATTTAATGGTTGAGTCACATATCTATCTAAGTCATTTGGATTGATATCTGTCCATCCTATATCTGAAAGTAATTGTTCTGCATTAAACACAGTACAAAGTTGACTTTTTTTATCTATATCTACATATGTAGTGTATGTGATTTTAGAATTCTGGTTTTCAGAGTTTATTAATTCAGAAGTTGTTTTTTCAACAATATTTACCATATCTTTTACTAAAAAACCAACTTGTTTGTGATTAAATTCACAAAAAATTATTAATTTATAATCATTTATAGAAAGTTTATCATAGCCAAGCCATCTGTCAAGATTAATTAATGTAACAGGTTCCCCTCTAATTGTAGCTATACCTTCAATTACATCTGTACCTGAAGGGGTATCTGTAATATCTACCTCTTCTGTAATTATAAAAGCTTTTATTTTAGCAATATTAATTGCATATACATCACCATGACCAGTATAAAATACTGCAAGTTGTTGAACATTTCTAAGGTGAGCTTGTGTTAATTGCTCTACACTGTTACTAATTCCGCTCATATAAATTCCTTTTTATACTAAAGTTTCTAATTTTAAATTATTTTATCTATTTTTCACTTAATAGTATTTTAAATTGATAGCTATTTGATTTTAACTAATTTTACACTATAATGCCAAAATGAAACAAAAGAAAATTTTTTTAACAAATGATGATGGATGGGACGCAAAGGGACTTAGAAAGCTTATGGAGGCTTTATCTCCTTTAGCTCAACTCACAATTGTAGCACCAGCAAATGAAAAATCTGCATCTGCTCACAGTATGACACTTTCACGACCAATGAAACTTGTGGGTGTAGATGATGATTTTTATAAGATGGATGATGGGACACCTACTGATTGTGTATTTATAGGGCTTAATAATTTATATGATGAAGTAAATGGCGAAAAGCCTGATTTAGTGATAAGTGGTATAAATATAGGTTCAAATATGGGTGAAGATATCACTTATAGTGGAACAGTTGCAGGTGCAAGTGAAGCAGTACTTCAAGGTGTTCCAGCAATTGCTATCTCACAGGTTTTTAATGACCTAAACAATGCCAATAAAAATGCTTGGGAATACGAACTTGCTTGTAAAACTATAGTGGAACTTGTAAAGAAAATATTTAAAGGTGATTTTCCTCTTGAAGAGAGAAAACTTTTAAATATCAATATCCCACCTTGTGCTATAGAGCAATGTAAAGGGATGAAAATCACAAAAGCAGGGTATAGAGAGTATGGAAACGATTCTCATAGACATAAAAGTCCAAGAGGTGAAGAGTTTTATTGGATAGGGTTGCATCCACTTATATGGCAGCCAAGTATTGACAAGAGTTGTGATTTTGAAGCGATTAAAGAAAATTTTGTTTCAATAACACCAATACAACTAGATATGACTAGTTATAACGATATAGAAAAATTAAAAG
>JAYEJC010000051.1:0-1960 GCA_034660335.1 Campylobacterota bacterium | reverse complement strand
CCATGTCATTAACCTTTTTTCCATTCGTGCGTTGAATAATTATAAACTCTAACATTTTATCTAAGCTTTTAAAAACAAACATTGTTGTTAGCATATTTAAAGTTTGATGAAACTCTTTTCTAGTACCAACAATAGCACGAACTTCTATATAGTTTTTATCTGCAAGTTCTTGAACTGTATGAAAGAGAAATGATAATATATTTAAACTACAAATATTTTGTGATAAATATTCTTTCCCATGCCCATAGTTATGGGCTAAATCATAGCCATGGTTTTTAAGTGTATTATTGTTTTCATTTTCCACTTTCCATCTAGTTCTTCCTGCTTCTATAATCTCTTCAACATTTTTATTAGTGATTTCTAAATCAGTTACAAAGCTAAAGCAATGTAATTGTTTGCCTTGTGCATTTACTATAATAAGCTCACACCAGTTAACTTCTATATTGTCTTCTTTATTACCATTTAAAAGTATTTTATTGATCCAGTTATACGTTAAAGTTTGTTTTTTACCATTGTGTATTCTTGTAATTGTAAATGTTTTTACACTATTGGTTTGTTTGTATGATTCTATAGTTTTATATAAAACTTTATGAGATGTTGTTTTACATACTAAGATAAAAGAGTGACCTTTATCTAGTATCTTTTTAATCATTGGATATCTTGAATATAAGTCATCTCCTAAAATAATCACTTTATATTTTTTCTTTAAAAACTTCAGTATATCAAAAGTATCAAGCCATCTTTTAGTAGCATTGACTTCACAGTCTTGTTTTTCATCTCCATCTTTATTTGTAATAAACTCTTGAAATAGTGCTATCACTTTTTTTAACTTAGGATGTACTAGTGTAGGGGTAATCGCTACATGAGAATATGTTACAACACCTGTTTTACTATCTTTTTTAGTCTGACAACAATCACATTTAACTTTTGTGGAGGAGTGGTATTGTACACCATCTACTGCTACTAATAGGTACTCTTTCATAAATACAAATTGATTTATTATATCTAATTGTTCACACTCTAATAATATATCATCATAAACTTTTTTAAATACTTCAGGTTTTAGTTTATCAAGTAACTTTTTACTATGATTCTCAACTGGTATTTTAATATCAAAAATAGTTGTAGCATTATTTTCACCATTATTATCTTGTAGTTTCTTTTGAAAACTTAGCCATGAAGGATTCTGAAAGTAAAGCATACTAAATGCTCCTAATATAATATCTGAATAATTATATTTCAAATCAGATCTTTGTCTTCGTTCATCCTTGATATTTTTAATATTACCTTTAAAAATATTTACCATTTTACTAAATATACTTACTTTTTCATCTACCATTTTAAATCCTTTATTATAAGTATATATTATATCTAAATAGTGGTTAATAAGTGCTTTGAAGTACGATAAATACTAGGTTTATTTGGAATCTTATTTATAATTTAAAAGTCAAATATATGAGATAATATTTGACTTATTATTGTTTGTTTTTGGAAATTATTTTAGAGTTCTAATTGCTGAGGTGGATTATGTTCACCTGGTGCACAATACATTCTGATAATTATCCCATAAAACATACTAATTGTTGGCATTATTGTTTACTTCCATCTTTATTATACTGAAAAAAATCTAAATACCAATCTACAAACTTATTAATCCCATCTTGTACTGGTGTTTCAGGCTTATATCCTAAGTCATTTACTAAATCTGTAACATCTGCAAATGTAGCAGGTACATCACCTGGCTGTATTGGCATCATATTTTTATCTATAGTTTTACCCAGTTTATTTTCAATAGCAGTTATAAAATCCATAAGTTTAACTGGATTGTTATTTCCTATATTATAAATTTTATATAAATCCTTACCATTCTCAATTCTCAATTTTCCATTATCAATTACTCTCACAATCCCTTCTACTATGTCATCTATATATGTAAAATCTCTTAGCATATCACCGTTGT
>JAYEJC010000050.1:22486-26349 GCA_034660335.1 Campylobacterota bacterium | reverse complement strand
GATTTAATTCCTGATTATAAATTCAAACAAGGTGCTATATTGGAAAATATAGATCTAATCAAAGAATACAAAACAAATATAAAAGATAGTTTAGATAGTTATCTAGGTGATGAAGTTATTGATTTAAGAGCTGGATATTATGATAAATTTTATAAACCATCTGCTTCTACTATCACATATAAGTTTTTAAAAGATGGAAAAGTAGTAAGTCACTGGGTTAAACACTATAGAGGGCTGGTTGTAAAAGAATTAGCTAAAGCAAATATTCAAAATTTTGCTGAACTTATGACTTTAGAGATAGATGGACTAAAATTATTAGAGATACAAGAGAAAAAAAATATCAAAACATTTATTATGCAGATAGTTTAGAATAATCTTCTAATAAGTTTTATTTAGAGGATTATACTGCAGATAGTATAATAATATTAAATTATAACTAATATCTAAGCTGATAAGTTATATCACCAGCTCCTACACCTAAGACTATCCCCTCTTCTATTGTTCTTATTATTTTACCATCTTTTATTAAATCAATTTTATTCTTAGTCGTATTTAAAGTATCAATTAAAGTTGTATTGTAATGTGAAAACTCTTTTAAAAAATCTATATCCTGAATCTCTTCAGCTACACTCCAAACAGGTAATATAATCAGCTCATCACAAGCATCAAAACAAGTTTTAAAACTATCCATATTATCAATAGTTCTACTATATTTATGAGGCTGCCATACTACTATGATTTTATCTATTTTTTTAAATGATTTGTATAGTTGTACAGACTCTAGTGTGACTTTTATCTCTGTTGGATGATGTGCATAATCATCTATTATTACTATATTATCACTTTTTTGAACTATATCAAATCTTTTTTTGATACCTTTATATTTTGATAAATTTTCTTTTATTTTATCTATTTCCAAAGTCTGCGATGCTGCTAAAATTGCACAAGCTGCATCAAGTGCAATATGATCACCAAATCCCCATACATCAAACTCTCCAATATCTTTTAGATTAAACTTTGTATAGGGTTCATCATCTTTTAAATAAAATTTTATATCTTTTATATCTTTTGATGGGTATAATTTTATAGAATATTTATCATAATCTTTTAAAAAATCATCTTCTGCATTTATCACCCTAAGTTTTGCTATATCCAAAAACTCTTTATATGCATCATAAAATCTTTTTTTATTATAATTATAATACTCCATATGTTCTGGTTCTGTGTTTAGTACAATTGAACAATAGGGATGCGATAAAATAAAACTCTCATCACTCTCATCTGCTTCAAAAGCCAATATATCATCTATATATCTAAAATTTGAATCAAACTCTTTACTTATTGCTCCAATGATAGCAGAACTTTGAAAAATAGAACTCAATATAGCTGTGGTAGTACTTTTACCATGAGCGGCACAAACACAATAATTTTTTGTTTTTTGCATAATTATGCTTAATGCATCTTTTCTGGATAAAAGCAATAAATTTTGTTTTTTTGCTTCTAACACCTCTACATTATCATTTAAAACTGCAGCACTATAAATAACTAGATCATGAGAATCAATAGAGTTTTTATTTTGTGGGATAGTGACTTTTATACCTTCACTTTCAAGCTTATTTGTAATTGGTGTAGATTTTATATCCGAACCACTAACCTCGTGCCCACTATAAAGCATAAATCTAGCTAATGCAGATAAACCAATCCCACCTATTCCTATAAAATGTACTCTCATTAATTTAAAAGATGTTTTAACTTTTCATATTCAGAAGATAACAAACTTATATTTTGATCCAAATATTTTTTTGTATCAAACTTAAATGTAGTTATAAAATAACCATATTTATCATCTATCTCATCACTATCATCGATTAATACATCCGAGTCATAAAAATTATCCATATCTATCTCATTTGCACAAGCAATTAAATGTACATTTATAGCATCTATTAAATATTCATCTTCAATTATTTGTGTTAATATAAAAAATAATTCATTTGCACCTTTAAAGTTTAAGATACTCCATTTTTCAATTGCATGTTCATAAAAACTTCTAATAAAAAATATATCATCTGTATTCAAGTCAAGTTTTGTACCATCTTTTAATCTCTCTTCAATACTATCAAAAGATAATTTTAAAATCTCTTCATAAATCTTATGAACTCTATCATCTCCAAGATCTAAAACTAAAAGTGAATCAAGTACTTCATAAAGTTTTGATATTGATTTTGATTCTATTGCTTCTTGCTCTTTTTCATTTAAATAAGCTAAAAACTCAGGATTTGTTCTTGCTTCATTTAATTCATCTTTATTCATACTTTATATCCCTTTATATTTATCTATAAATGATTTTAATCTACTTAAAACCTCTTTTGTTTTGATTGCATTTTCAACAAGTGCAATACGAACATAATTTTTTCCTATTCCATCTCTACCTAGAAAACTTCCTGGTAATACTTTTATATTCGTATCTTTGTACAACTCTTTTGTAAATTTAAGTTCATCATTTACCTCTAGCCATATATAAAATGTAGCTTCTGGTATCTTTATATCTAAGATATCTTTTGCTATTTCAAAATTTTCTTTATAAATTTTTCTAAACTCTTCAACATGAGACTCTTCACTCCATGCTAAAGCTGCTGTTTTTTGTAGTGGTAATGGTAAAGCACAACCAACATAAGTACGATATTGCATATATTTTTTTAGTATAGATTTATCACCTGCTATAAAACCACTTCTTAAGCCAGGAGCTGAACTTCTTTTTGAGATAGAGTTTAAAACTAAACAATTTTTAAACTCTTTATTCCCCGCTTCTTGACAAACTTCAAGTAGTGATAATGGCTTTTTATCTTCATCAAAATAAAGCTCACTATAACACTCATCATTTATAAGTATAAAGTCAAACTCTATAGCTCTTTTTATCCATTTTATTAACTCTTTTTTTGTAATATTTGCACTTGTAGGATTATTTGGATAATTTAATATCACTAAATCAACACTACTTAGTTGCTCTTGTGTTAAATCTACTAAAAAATCATTCTCTTTTGTCATATTCATATGTATAATATTAGCACGACTTGCTATTGCTGCACCTTCATATATTTGGTAAAAAGGATTTGGAAATGCTATAATTGGATCCTTTTTATCAAATAATGCAAATTGAGGAAAATTAAAAAGGACCTCTCTTGTACCAAATGTTGGTATAATTTCATCATTATTAATAGTTACATTAAATCGTTTTTTCATAAAGTCTATCATTGAAGCTCTTAAAAAATCTTCACCAGAACTTTTAGGATATTTATTTAATAAAACTGAACTATTTTTTAATTCATCTTGTATAAACTGTGGTGTATCAAACTGTGGTTCACCAATAGTAAGACTACTTAATTGATAGTTTTCATTTGGTTTTATATCTTTTAAAAGATGGTTTAATTTTTCAAATGGGTATGTTTCAAAATTCATATAGATTTTGCCTTTATTATTTATAATTGACGCGATTATATCAAATCAATCTTTAAAAAATGTAGAAATTTTATTTTCAATAAATAAAAAATAGTTTAATCTTCTATTAAGTTTTATTTAAGATTAAAGGACACGACGCAGTCTTGCTTTACTCCAATAGCACTGGTAATTAACTACTTTTTATCTATTGTCAAAATAAGAATTAGTCAATATATTGTTATATCTTTACAAATCACGCGTAATTTCTTTCTTAATCTTAAATAAAACTTAATAGAAGATTAAAGAAAATAAAAAAGGTAAGTGAACAAACACTTACCTTTTAATATCTAAATAAAAGAGAACTATTATAAGTCACCTTCATGTTTAGCAAGATAATCAGCAACACCAGCAGTGTCAGCTTTCAT
>JAYEJC010000050.1:0-22386 GCA_034660335.1 Campylobacterota bacterium | reverse complement strand
ATTAAAGAAAATAAAAAAGGTAAGTGAACAAACACTTACCTTTTAATATCTAAATAAAAGAGAACTATTATAAGTCACCTTCATGTTTAGCAAGATAATCAGCAACACCAGCAGTGTCAGCTTTCATACCTTCATCACCTTTTGCCCAACCTGCAGGACAAACTTCACCATTTTCGTTTGTGAAGATCATAGTATCTACCATTCTTACCATCTCATCAATATTTCTTCCAAGTGGTAAGTCATTGATTACTGCATGTCTGATTGTACCATCAGCATCGATAAGAAAAGATCCTCTTAAAGCAACACCAGCATCTAAAAGAACATCATAATCTTTAGAGATTTGTTTTGTTAAGTCAGCAACTAAAGGCATATTAACTCTTCCAATACCACCTTGGTTTACTGGAGTTTCTCTCCATGCAAAGTGTGAAAATTGTGAATCTATAGAAACACCAATAACATTAACACCTCTTTCTTTAAAATCTTCAACTCTTTTAGAGAATGCGATTATTTCTGAAGGACATACAAATGTAAAATCTAGTGGATAAAAGAAAAGAACTGTACCTTTTTCACCAAAGTTTTCTGATAATTTAAAATCTTCTACGATTTGACCGTCTGCTAATACAGTTGTTGCTGTAAAATCTGGAGCTTGTTTTGTTACTAACATATTTTGTTTCCTTGTTTTTTTAATTGGCAGTATTTTAGCAAATATTTTTTAAAAATACAACTTGTTTAAATAATAAATAATTTTTATTAAGAAATTCTTAAATAATAAAAATTATCGTTTAGATTATATCTTATAAACTTTTATTATCTTTTTGTTTTTTCTTCATATCAATATGTAGATGTATAATATCAACAGCACTAGGTGTTACTCCACTTATTTGAGATGCATTATAAAGTGTTGGAGGATTAAATAGTTTTAATTTCTCTATCACTTCAGTTGATAACCCTGGCAACTCATCATAGATAAAATCTTCAGGTATTTTAAGATCTAACATTTTTTTCATTTTATCTATCTGTTTTTTTTGTTTATCTACATATCTATAGTATTTTGCTTCAACAATAATTTGCTCTTTGAGATAATCTTCTGTATCTTTTAGTGATGGAACAAATCTATCAAATTTATCTTTTGTGATGGTATTTCTTCCAACTAAATCAATAAGAAGTATTCTATCTGATATTTTATCTTCGCCCAACTCTTGAAGTAATGCTAAGTTCTCTTTTTTTGAAGTGAACCATTGATTTTTCATAAACTCTACAGCTTCTTTTAGTAGCTGTTTTTTATAATTCATTGTATTATAAGTGGTATCATCTATAAGTCCAAAGTGGTGACCATATTCCATAAGTCTTATATCTGCACTCTCTTCTCTTAAAAGAAGTCGATATTCTGCACGACTTGTGAACATTCTATATGGTTCATTTGTCCCTTTTGTCACTAAATCATCTATTAAAACACCTATATAACTCTCATCTCGTCTAAGTATAAATGGCTCTTTCTTTTCAATTGCTAAACAAGAGTTTATCCCTGCTATGAGTCCTTGAGCAGCTGCTTCTTCGTATCCTGTAGTAGCATTTATTTGCCCTGCTAAATATAAATTTTTTATCTTTTTTGTTTCAAGTGTATGTAAAAGTTCTGTTGGGTCTATATAGTCATACTCTATAGCATACGCATATCTTACCACTTTTGCATTTTCAAGACCTTTTATAGAGTGAATTTTTTCTTTTTGTACATCTATTGGAAGTGATGAACTCAATCCATTGATATAATACTCCTCTGCTCTTATAGTTTGTGGTTCTAAAAATAGTTGATGTCTATCTCTATCTTCAAATCTATTTACTTTATCTTCAATACTTGGACAATATCTAGGACCCGTACCCTCTATTTGACCTGTAAAAAGTGGTGCTCTATCAAAGTTTGTTCGTATAATATCATGAGTATCTATATTTGTATATGTAATATAACAAGGTAATTGAGTTGGATTAAACTGCTCTTTATTTGTTCTAAAACTAAATGGATATGGTTTTTCATCTCCACCATGCTCCTCCATAACACTAAAATCTATTGAGTTTACATTTATTCTTGCTGGTGTACCCGTTTTTAAACGACCTACATTTAATCCCAACTCTTTTAGTTGATCAGATAAGGTAGTAGATGGAGCTTCCCATGCTCTTCCTGCTGGATACTGATTTTCACCTATATGGATCAAACCTTTCATAAAAGTACCAGTAGTCAAAATCACTTTTTGTGCTTCAAAACTCTCACCAAGTTTTGTATTTACTCCACAAACAGTATCATCTTTGATAATCAAATCAGATACTTCATCTTGATAAACATCTAAGTTTTCAGTATTTAGACATACATTTCTCATATATTCTCTATAAGCATCCATATCTATTTGAGCACGACTCCCTTGAACAGCTGCTCCTTTACTGGCATTTAAAATTCTAAACTGAATCCCTGTAGCATCTGTACAAAGACCCATCTGTCCACCAAGTGCATCAATCTCACGCACTAAGTGACCTTTTGCTAGTCCTCCAATAGCAGGATTACAACTAGCAGCCCCTATTTGTTCTACTAACATAGTGACTAATAAAGTTTGTTTTCCCATCCTTGCAGCAGCTAAACTAGCTTCAATACCTGCATGACCACCACCAACTACGATTACATCATATTTCATATTATTACCTTGATATTTTATAATCGCATTATAGTGTATATCTATTTAGGATATTATAAGATATAAAAACTAAGTGTTACAAAACTTAACAAAGTCTCTTTTTTATCACTTCTGAGTGTTACTTTTTGCCAACATTTATTTTTATATAGTTAGAATTGGTAAAATTAAAATTAAACAAGGGGTACAAGTATGGCACAAAAAGCAATACGAGAATATGATGCAAAGTCAATATTGACTAAGCATTGGAATAAATACTTTCCAGACTTTACATATGCATATGAAACAGTGATGGTTAAAAATGGACCAGAATTAAGAGAATCTGCAATAGATAATAAATGGCTAAATGAAAAAACACTTGTTGCAAAACCAGATATGCTATTTGGTAAAAGAGGTAAAAATGATTTAGTTCTTTTCAAAGATCAAAAGCCAGGTGATGTAAATTTAATAACAGCTGCAGATTGGATTGACTCTAAATGTAGTGAAAAACAATCAGTATACTTCTCATTTGATGGTGATACACCAACAGGTGAACCATCTGTAGATATGCTAACTCATTTTGTTGTTGAGCCATTTACTCCACATACTCAAGAGGAGGAGTACTACATCTCTGCTACTTGTGTTGGTGATAACGATGTGATTTATATGTCAGCAGAAGGTGGTATGGAAGTTGAAGAGGGTTGGGATGAGAAAGTTACTGAAGTATCATTTCCAATAACTGCAACAGAAGAAGAGATCGCTACACAAATAAGAGCAAATGTACCTGCAGATGTTGCAGATAATGATAAAGCCCAATTCGCAGAGTTTGCTATTGGTTTCTTTAAAGCATACAGAGAGTTAAACTTTGCATACTTAGAAATCAATCCATTTGTAATGCAAGGAAACAAGATTGAACTACTTGATATGGTTGCTAAGCTTGATGATACTGCTGGATTTATGATGGTAGATGAGTGGGGTGATGTTGAGTACCCAACTGCATTTGGTATGGAAGCTAAATCTCCTGAAGTAGAAGCTATTGAAGATGCTGATGCTAAAACAGGTGCTTCACTTAAACTAACTCTACTTAAACCAGAAGCTAGAATTTGGACAATGGTAGCAGGTGGTGGTGCATCAGTTGTTTATGCTGATACTATTGCTGATATGGCTGGTATTGATGATCTTGCTAACTATGGTGAGTACTCTGGTGGTCCAACTACTGGTGAAACAAAATTTTACGCAGAAACACTACTTGATCTTATGACAAGAGAAAAAGATTCTCAAGGTAGAGATAAAGTTATGATCATTGGTGGAGCTATTGCTAACTTTACTGATGTTGCAAAAACATTTACTGGAATTATCCAAGCATTTGAAGAATATGCAGAAAAAATGAAAGAGATTGGTATTAAAATCTATGTAAGAAGAGGTGGACCAAACTACGAAAAAGGTTTAAAAGATATTAAAGAAGCTGCAGATAGATTAGGTCTATACATTGAAGTATACGGACCTGAAACACATGTAACAGATATCGTTAGAATGGCATTAGAGGGAGATAAATAGATGACACAATTATATACAAAAAGCACACAAGCAATTTTTTGGAATAACAATAAAACTGCAATCCAAAGAATGTTAGATTATGATTATACAATCAAAAGAGATACACCATCAGTAGCTGCAATTGTTGCACCAACTGCTAGTAATAAATTTGATAAGTTCTTTTTTGGACCAGATGAAGTTATGATTCCATTATTTAAAACAACTGCTGAAGCAAAAGCTGCTTGTCCATCTGCTGATGTTTTACTAAACTTTGCATCTTTTAGAACAGCATATGATGTTACAATGGAAGCACTTGAAATTGGTGGTTTTTCATCTATGATGATTACAGCTGAGGGTATTCCTGAAAGACTTGCAAGAAAAATGAACCAAACTGCAAGAGAAAAAAATGTAGTAGTAATAGGACCTGCAACTGTTGGTGCTATCACTCCTGGTGCATTTAAAGTTGCAAATATTGGTGGAACTATTACAAATATAGTTAACTCTAAACTTCATAGAGCTGGTTCTTGTGGATTAGTTACAAGAAGTGGTGGATTATTTAATGAGTTAAGTAATATTATCTCTATAAATGCTGATGGTATTGCTGAGGGTGTTGCTATTGGTGGTGACAGATTCGTTGGATCTGTTTTTATTGATAACTTACTTAGAATGGAAAAAAATCCAGAAGTTAAATATATGATTCTTTTAGGTGAAGTTGGTGGTACAGAAGAGTATAAAGTAATAGAAGCTGTTAAAAATGGAACAATTACTAAACCAATTATTGCATGGTGTATAGGAACTATTGCTAAGTATTATGATAGTGGTGTTCAATTTGGTCACGCAGGTGCTAGTGCAAATGGTGAGATGGAAACAGCTGAGTATAAAAATAAAGCGATGGCTGAAGCTGGTATCCATGTACCTGCAACATTTAATGACCTACCTGCAAAAATCAAAGAGGTATTTACTTCATTAAATCTTGATCCAATTCCAGAACCTGAGATGAATGTATGTCCAACAGTTAGAAGATCAAAAGAGTTTATCTGTACTATCTCTGATGATAGAGGAGAAGAGGCTACTTATGCAGGTTTCCCTATATCTTCTGTTGCTACACCTAATACTGGAAAAGGTATTGGTGATGTTGTTTCATTATTATGGTTCAAAAAACAGTATCCAAAATGGGCTACAGATTTCATCGAAACTGTAATGAAAACTGTTGCAGATCATGGTCCAGCAGTATCAGGAGCACATAACTGTAAAGTAACAGCAAGAGCTGGTAAATCTGTTGTTGAATCACTTGTAACTGGTTTATTAACAATCGGTCCAAGATTTGGTGGTGCTATTGATGGTGCTGCTGAACACTTCAAATATGCAGATGATAATAATCTTTCTCCAAAAGAGTTCTTGGGACATATGAAGAAGGCTGGAATTCCTATTCCAGGTATTGGTCATAGAATTAAATCTCTTAAAAACCCTGATTTAAGAGTTACTGGACTTATGGATTATGCTGCTGAGCATTTCCCATCAACTCCACTTTTAGATTATGCAAGAACTGTTGAGGCTCTTACTACATCTAAAAAAGAGAACTTAATTTTAAATGTTGATGGTACTATTGGTATTTTAATGGTAGATATGTGGAGATCATTAGGTTACTCTGAAGAGGAGATAAATGAATTTATCGCTTCAGGAACTTTAAATGCATTCTTTATCGTTGGTAGAAGTATCGGGTTTATTGGTCACATTCTTGATGAAAAAAGACTTGCTATGCCTATGTATAGACATCCAATGGATGATGTACTTTATGATGTACAAAAAGCAGAAGAGATTTAATCTTAACTCACTAAGCTTTAAAGCCACTCCAAATTGGGGTGGCTTTTTTAATAATATAATTTTTATCAAAAAATAATTTAGTTGTAAGTAAAATAATATTAAAGTTAGTTATTATTAAATTAAAAGAAAGATGGAAATTTGAAAAAATCATTTTCTCTTATTGAGATTATTTTTGCTATAGCTATTATCTCAGTCATAGCTATTCAAACTCCATTTAAACATATAGATAGTTCTCTTCAACAAGCAACAAATAAAATCAAACTTTATCTAAACTATACGCGATATATAGCTCACATAGATAATAAATATGATATCAATAACAATGAGTGGCAAAAAGCTTTGTGGACTTTGAAGTTTCAAAACTGCTCATCTTCTGTTGGTGGTCTTTATTTTGTTGTTAATAGTGATACAAGCGGTGGTACTAGTCACTTCAAAAAGTCTGAATGTTTAAAAGATCCAATAACAAATAAATACTTATATTCAAATTCGGATTGTGAAGCTAGTGATGATGAAAGTAAATATATCTTACTCACAAAACAATATGGAATAAAAAAAATAGAGGTAAGTTGTAATAATACAGGTTCTATTGGACAGATTAGTTTTGGATATGATGGAAATATATATTCAAAACTAGGTAGCAATCAAAAAAAAATAGAAGATACCTGCACTATAACACTATTTAATCAAGATGATAAAAATAGTACTATTTATATAGAAGCAAATACAGGATATATCTATTAAGAAAAGATATTAAACATCTAAATGTTCAACATCTTTTGCATGATCTTCTATATACTTTCTTCTAGGTTCAACTTCATCACCCATAAAAAGAGTAAATGTTTCACTAGCAACTTCAGCATCATCAACAGTAACTTTAAGAAGTCTTCTAGCTTCTGGTATCATTGTAGTTTCCCAAAGTTGCTCTGGATTCATCTCACCTAAACCTTTGTATCTTTGAATATAAGCACCTTTTTTAGCACTATTTTCAACCTCTTCTAAAACATCAATAATATCTCTATCTCCAAAAGAAGACAGATCTCTTTGACTAATCTTTTTAAATAAATAACTAGCTTCTCCAAAATATGGACTAGCAAAAAGTTCATCATCTATCAATAACTCTTCAAGACCCTCTTTAGTCTGAACAAATAGATGAATACTTTCTTCATTTACTGTTTTACTTAAAATATTATAACCATTTTGCGTTAAAAACTTTTCAACTTCTACAAACAATAATTCATTATCCAATCCAACTAAATTGTCATTTTCAATAATATGTTTAATAACTTCAACTAAAGAATATCTTTTTTCAAGATTAGCCAACATACTTCTATAAGCAGAAACAATTTTAAACATATCTAAAAGATCATTTGTACCCATACCTTCAAATTGAAAGTTACCCATACCATTTTCAATTAAAAAATCACTTAGAGCATTATCATCTTTTAGGTATGTTTCATTTTTACCTTTTCGATAAAGATAAAGTGGTGGTTGTGCAATATATAAATATCCAGCATCAATTACAGGTCTTAAAAATCTAAAGAAAAATGTTAAAAGCAAAGTTTGAATATGGCTACCATCAACATCAGCATCAGTCATAATAATAATTTTGTGGTATCTAACTTTTTCAGGATTAAAATCATCACCAATTCCACAACCAATTGCAGTAATCATATTTTTGATCTCTTCTGATTTTAAAATTTTGTCAAGTCTTGATTTTTCAACATTTAAAATTTTACCTTTTAGTGGTAAAATAGCTTGATAAACTCTATCTCTTCCTTGCTTAGCAGAACCACCAGCAGAATCCCCTTCCACTAGATATAGCTCAGCAATTTCTGGGTCCTTAGTTTGACAGTTTGCAAGTTTACCAGGAAGTGTTCCTACAGACATACTATCTGTTTTTCTTGTAAGTTCTCTTGCTTTTTTTGCTGCTTCTCTACCTCTTGCTGCCATTAAAGCTTTTTCCATTACTAGTTTAGCTTGTACTGGATTTTCTTCAAAATATTTACTTAACATCTCATATGTAAGTTTTTGACATATTGGTTTTACATAAGATGAACCTAGTTTACCTTTTGTTTGACCTTCAAATTGTGGTTCTGGTACTCTTACACTAACAACAGCCACCAAACCTTCTCTTACATCATTTCCATCTATTTTTGCATCTTTATCTTTTGCATTAGCATTTTCTTTAAGATATTTTGTAATTGCTCTTGTAAGTCCAGCTTTAAAACCTGATTCGTGTGTCCCACCATCAGCTGTGTTGATATTGTTTACAAATGACTTTGTTTTTTCTGTATAAGTATCATTATACATCATAGCAATATCAACTTCAACACCATCATCTCTATCACTAAATGAGATTGCATCTGTTATAGCTTTTGATTTATTACTATCAGATACAAATTGTTTTATACCACCTTCAAAATGATAAATCTCTTTTTTTCCATCTCTTTGATCTTTTAATTCTATAGTAATAGTTGGATTTAAATAAGCAACCTCTTTAAATCTTTTTGAAAGTGTATCAAAAGAGTATTCACTTACTTCAAAAATAGTAGCATCTGGCAAAAATTCTATTGTTGTACCTGTTTTTTTACAACTTCCTACAATTTCTAATTCTTTATCATATTTACCTTCATGAAACTCTTGAAAATGTATTTTTTCATCTCTATGTATTGTCATCTTTAATTTAGAAGATAATGCATTTACAACAGATACACCAACACCATGCAATCCACCAGAAACTTGATAAGTATCTTTATCAAATTTACCACCAGCATGCAAAACAGTAAGTGCAACAGTAGCAGCACTTATATTTTCTGCAGGATGTATATCAGTTGGTATTCCCCTAGCGTTATCTGAAACTATAATTCCATTTTCTTTTGTAATAGTTACTTTTATAGTATCACAATAACCAGCCATAGCTTCATCTATTGAGTTATCTACTACTTCATAAACCATATGATGCAAACCATTAAAGTTTGTATCACCTATATACATACCAGGTCTTTTTCTTACTGCTTCAAGTCCTTTAAGAACTTTAATATTACTTGCACCATAATTGTCAACTTTTTCTTCAGTTTTTTCTACAATATTTTCATTCATATAATTCCCTTAATTTACTTATCTAACACTATTGGCATAACAATTGTTATAAAATTATCATCTTCTAAATAAAATGGTAAATTTGATTCATTGTAACCTATTTTGATATTTTCATTTGTTGTACTACTTAAAAAATCTAAAATATATTTACTATTTACTGCTATATAAAATATATCATCAATATTTAAATTACAATCAATTTGTGTTTTTGATTCACTATCATCATCTAAACTTTCAAATATTATACTATTTGAAGAGAATGTCATTTTGATTTTTGATTCTATTGATGTGACTAATTTTATTGATTCTATAAGTAAAGCTTTTGATAGGTCAAAATTATATTTTAAACTTTTTGGTATGATTCTTTCATAATCTGGAAATTTACCATTGATTAGTTTTGTAAAAAATGTATAATTTTCATTTGTTACTACTAAATTAGTTTCATCATATTTTATATTAGCTTCACCAAAAAATAATTTTTGAATCTCTATAATAGCTTTTTTTGGTATTATTATTTGTGTTTCCTCATTTGATATATTTTCTAAATGTGAAACCGCAAGTCTTCTAGTATCTGTAGCTACAAAATTTATTTTTTGTGATTTTATATCTATTAATGCACCATTTAATTCAAATTTAGGATTATTATTATCAATAGCTGGTGTTATTTTTTTTATTGAATTAATTAAATTTATTGTATTAATATTTAATTGCGTTAAATTTTCTAAAAATGGAAAAGATGGATATTCATTTGCATCATACATAGGTAATTTAAAACTTGATCTTTTTTGTTTTATATTTAAATTATTTTCAATAACTTCAAATACAATATCATCATCTCTTAGTCTTCTTATTATATTTAAAAGATTACTACCATTTACTGTTGATTTACCATCAATTATATCTCTGATATCTGTTACATTTGCTTCACAACCCATCTCATAGTCTGTAGATTTTATTATTAGATTTGTATTTAGAACTTCTAGATATATATGAGAAGTTATAGAACTTGAGTCTTTTTTATTTAAAAATGGTTGCGTAGATGAGACAATATTTTCTATGATACTTTTTGATATTGTAAACTTCATTTTTTTTCCTTTTTATTTATATTAATTAATAGTATTAATAGTAGATACTGTGAATAGATGAAAATATAGATAAAACTCTTTGTTTATCGCTTTTAAAGCCTTGTAAAAAGTTTAACTGTTATTCACATCTATTCACAGTTATAATTAAATCCTATTTTAATAATCCTTATTTATAATTTTATTTTTTAAATTTTCTAATGTTAATTTAAAATTTTCATCTTTTTCTATTAGTTTGTTTGCAGCACTAATATTTTTTGAAACTGATGAGTGATCTTTCATACCTAAAAACTTAGCAATATCTGGCATAGAGTTATGTGTAAGCTCTCTTGCTAAAAATATAACAACTCTTCTTGCATTTACTATATTTGCAGTTCTTTTTGATGATTTTAAATCTGATGGTTTTATATTTAGTTCATTTGCTACTACATTTATTATATCTGGCAGTTTTATATTTTCTTTGGTCTCTTTTATTTGATCTTTTAGTAGATTTTGAACTAAATTTATATCTATCTCTTGACCTAATAGATCTGCACTAGCATTTATTTGTATTAAAACACCCTCAATCTCTCTAATAGAGTTATCTAAATTAGTTGCTATATAATTTACTATATCTTTTGTAAGGTGTATACCGTTTAATTCGCTTTTTTTCTCAATAATAGCTATTTTTGTTTCTAATTCTGGTAGTTGAATATGAGACTTTAATCCATGGTCAAATCTACTTTTTAATCTCTCTTCTAGTCCTGCAATTTGTGATGGTAATTTATCACTTGTTAAAACAATTTGTTTATTTGCTGTATGAAGTTCATTAAAAGTATGAAAAAATTCCTCTTGAGTTGAATCTTTACCACTTAAGAACTGAATATCATCTATTAAGAGTAGATCACATTTTCTATACTTTGATCTAAAGTGTTCCATATTTTTATTTTTTAAACTAAATGTAAAATCATTCATAAATTGCTCAACAGTAACATAAATAACATTTTTGTTTTTTTCTATTGCGTCATTTCCAATAGCTTGAAGAAGATGAGTTTTTCCTAGACCTGTTCCACCATATATAAAAAGTGGATTGTATTGTACACCTGGTTTTGCTGCAACAGCTTTTGAAGCTGTATATGCCATCTGGTTTGAACTACCAACTACAAATGATTCAAAAGTGAATGATTGGTTTAAAATTGTACTATCTGGAGTGTTTTTTAATGATGTTTGATCGATAATCTCTTTTTTTGATCTTCGTCTCTCACCTGTAAGTTTTATCTCTACAGATGGTTTAATATTTTTATATTTTTCAAATATATCTTGAATTATTGATGTAAATTTAGTTTTGATAAAGTTTGCTATAAATTTATTTGGTACTTCAAATACAGCTAACTCCTCACTAGAACTAGTTTTTTTATAGACCAATTGTTTTAAGTATCTATCAAAATCATTTTGTGATACTTCATTTTGAAGTTCCGATAATATATCTTTTGTTGTCAATTTATTAAAATCCTAAATTAAATATCTTTTATTATATCTAAAAAATCTAAAAAGTAAAATCTAAAAAGTAAAAATATGATATTATATGCAAAAATATTGATGTGAATAACATAATGTGAAAAGAGTGAATAAGTGAAAATACTAGGTATAGACCCAGGTACAATCAACTGTGGTTACTCAATAATAGAGTTGAATAACAATGTGAAAAAGCCAAAATTAGTAGAGGCTGGTTTAATAAAAATTAAATCAAGAGTTTTACAAGAACAGATAATGGAATTAGTTGAAGGTATTGATATAATTTTAAAAAATCACACTATTGATGAAGTTGCTATTGAAGATATATTTTTTGCTTTTAATCCAAAATCGGTAATAAAACTTGCACAATTTAGAGGGGCATTAAGTCTAAAAATATTATTAGAGATTGGTAACTTCAATGAGTATACGCCTTTACAAGTTAAAAAAGCAGTAACAGGAAATGGAAAAGCTACAAAAGAGCAAGTTTCATTTATGGTTAAGCGATTATTAGGGATTAAACAAGAGATAAAACCTTTGGATATAACCGATGCCATAGCTGTTGCTCTTACACACGCTCAAAGGGTTTAAAATCATAGTTTAATCGATATTGTTAAATCTATTTCCTTAAATCTTAAATAAAACTTACTAGAGGATTATACTGCTAAAATTAGATTTTTTTAAATTTAAATTTAATGTTAATTTGATAAAATGATGTATGAAAATATTTTTAGTAGAAGACAATGAAGAGTTAAATTTTTTTATTACGGATACATTTTTGAAAATGAATTATAGTGTTGATTCTTGTATAGGAGATGATTCTGATAAGGTTTTTGAAAAAGTTGAACAGTTTTTTGATTTGTATATAATAGATATAAATTTACCATCGATAAATGGTCTGGAACTAGTAAAAAAAATAAAAACAAATCGTATAAATGCAACAATTTTTATTATAAGTGGTGATGATAATATTGAAACTATATTAGAAGCTTATGATTTAGGATGTAATGATTATATTAAAAAACCTTTTGATTTAAGGGAAGTTGTTGCTAAAGTAAATTTAGCATTTCAAGAAAAGATAAATAATCAAATTAAACTATCAGATGATTGCTATTATGATAAGCGTAGTAAAAAAATATTTTATAATGATGAAATTATTATTCTAACAAATAGAGAATCTACTTTATTAAATCAATTAGTTATAAACAAGGGAAATATAGTTCCAAATAAAGTTTTGGAAACGGCAGTTTGGGGTGAAGAGTTTGCAAATGGTCATATAAGACAGTTGATCTCAAAACTAAAAAAGATACTCCCATGTTCTGATATAATCCAAAACCACTCAAAAAATGGTTATGGAATTTTTTAGGAATATTATTTATCTATTGATTCACTAAATAAATATTTATGTTCTTCTGGTAATTTATCAAACAGTTCTTTTGCTAAATCTTGAATCTCCCATAAAGCTGATTTACTACTTCTTAAAGATAAGAAGTTTTGTAAACTTCTAGCATTTATAGTCCAAGTAAGTTCAGTCTTATAACTTTCTGGTAAACAATACTTAGCTTTATCATTAGATACACCATCTAACAACATTAGTCTAAGATTTTCTAGTGCTACAAGAGAAGCAAAATCTACACCCAAAATATCAGTAAATACTAAATACTTTGATGCTCTTACCATATGAGTATCTAAATAAACTTCATCTTTATTTGTATATTTATCTTTTAATTCAGTCATACTCATATTTAAAGTAAATGATTCTTCATTTTTTAGCTCTTTTAGTGTGTATCTTGTTGATTTAACAGATGGACTTGCCATTCTATGTCTTGCCAACTCTTGAAGTAAGGCTCTTGATACACCACTTATATAAAAAGTATATGTAAGATGCTCTAGAGTTGAACTATGTTTAAATTTATTACCAACTCTATTTATTAGGTCTTTATCCTTTTCACCGCCATCATCACTATTGTCAAAACTTTGCCAACAAGTCCTAATAGCAGTTGCACATACTTCTAAGCTTGTATTTTGTAGTAGTTTAATATCCATATTTAGCCTTATTTATTGATCATCCATCAGTGTTTTATATAATTTTGTATAGTTAGTGTCTCCATTATCTCTAGCTTTCATAGCTGATCTTGGATGCTCCACTAATTGACCTGTTATCATATATGGGATACTATATCCCCAGTCTAACTCTTTTTCAAGTGGTACTATAAATTTTTCAATAAAATCTAAAACTGGCATTAAATTATATTTTGGATTTTTTAAAAAACCTATCAATAATTCCATTGAACAATTACCAGCACCTCTACCTAATCCAGATATAGTAACATCAAGAAAACTAGTGCCATACATCATAGATTCAATTGTATTAGCAAATGCTAATTGTATATTATTATGAGCATGAATACCAACAGTTTTTTTATTATCTCTTGCTACTTGTACATATTTTTTTGTTAGTTTATTTATCTGTTCTGGATAAAATGAACCAAAAGTATCAGCTATATAGATTACATCTACATTTGTTTTACTAAGCATATCCAATACTTCATCTAGTTCATTGTCAAAAGCTTTTGCAACAGCCATTATATTTACAGTAGTTTCATAACCTTTTGCATGAGCTTCCTCTATAAGCTCAATAGCAGCTGGTATTTGATGGATATAAGTAGCTATTCTTATCATATCAACAATAGATTCACTTTTTGGTAAAAGTTCTGAGTTTACAGTTCGTCCAATATCTGACATTACTGCAATTTTCATATTAGTATCATTATCTCCTACGATTCTTCTAATATCTTTCTCTTCACAAAAATTCCATGCACCAAATTCTTCATCTGACATAAGTGTTTTTGAGTTGTTTTTACCAATCTCCATATAGTCAACACCAGCTGCTACACATGTATCGTACACGCCTCTTACAAATTCATCTGTAAAATGAAAGTTATTTACTAGTCCACCATCTCTAATAGTACAATCAAATACTTTTATATCTTCTCGAACACTCAAAAGTGAACCCTCTTTTTCAATCATAAAATATCTCCTCTTTAAATCTTATCTAGCTTCTTTTAGAGTATCAGCTATCATAAATGCTAATTCAAGTGATTGATCAGCATTTAACCTTGGGTCACATTGAGTATGATATCTTGATGTTAAATCATCAGTTGATATATCACAAGATTTACTACCTGTACACTCTGTTACATCTTGTCCTGTCATCTCTAAGTGGATACCACCAGCTACACTACCTTGTGCTTTATGGATTTGGAAAAATTGTTTTACTTCACTTAATATATTTGCAAAGTCTCTTGTTTTATATCCATTTGATGTTTTCTCTACATTTCCATGCATAGGATCACAACTCCAAACAACTTTTTTACCTTCTGATTCAACTTTTTTAAGTAAATTAGGGTACAAGTCAGCAACTTTTGATGCTCCCATTCTAACAATTAGATTTAATCTACCTGCTTCATTTTCTGGGTTTAGTTTATCAATTAATCTTATTAATTCATCCTCTTTCATAGTAGGACCAACTTTACAACCAATTGGATTTTTAATACCTCTAAAAAATTCTATATGTGCTTCATTTAGGTCTCTAGTTCTATCACCTATCCATAACATATGTGCTGAACAATCATAATAATCACCAGTTAAGCTATCTTTTCTTGTTAATGCCTCCTCATAGTTAAGCAATAACGCTTCATGAGATGTAAATAGTGTAGTTTGATTTAGTTGTGGAGTATTTGATGCATTTATTCCACAAGCTTCCATAAATTTAAGTGATTCTGATATTTTAGATGCCAAATCTTCATATTTTTCACCTAATGAATTATCTTTCATATAGTTTAAGTTCCAATTATGAACTTTTGTTAAATCTGCCATACCACCTCTTGCAAAAGCTCTTAAAAGATTTAATGTAGCTGCACTTTGATTATATGCTTTAAGTAATTTTTTTGGATTTGGTACTCTAGATTTTTGATCTGCTTTGATATCATTTACTATATCACCTCTATAGCTTGGGTATTCTATTCCATCTATTGTTTCAAAATCACTTGATCTAGGTTTTGCAAATTGTCCAGCAATTCTACCAACTTTTACAACTGGTTTACCGCCACTAAATGTCATAACTACAGCCATTTGCATCATTACTTGAAAAAGAGATTTGATGTTTTGTGCATTAAATGCATTAAAACTTTCAGCACAATCCCCACCTTGAAGTAAAAATGCATCCCCATTAGCAACATGTGCTAATTCATTTTTTAATTTTCTAGCCTCTTGTGCAAAAATAAGTGGAGGATAAGTCGATAACTCTTTTTCTACTTTTTTAACTTTTTTTAAATCTTCATATATTGGTTGTTGTTTTATTGGAAAATCTCTCCAGCTATTTGGTGTCCATATTTTACTAGCCATCTTTTTTACCTTATTTATAATTTTATTTTACTTAATAACTCTTGGAATGATATCTTAAAAGTACCTAATCCATCTTGAAGTAATTGATTAGAAATTGTATCTATGTTTATATTATGTTTTAAAAGTAAATCATAGTACTTATCACATTGGTCTTCACTTATTATATCTGATGGTTTTTTATTATTTTTAATTGATGCAGATATTGTATTAAGTGGTGCTGTGTTTATACTTTTTGGATATATTAGGGTATCTATATAGTAAGTAGGTGATAAATCATCACTTTTAACACCAGTTGATGCAAATAGAGTTCTAATATTTGAATTATCTATTTTTTCAACTTCATGATAACATTTACTAGCATTTATGATTCCTACTTTATGTTTTTCTAATCCTTTTAAAAATAGCTTATCATCTAAAAGTCTATCAAATCTACTAACAAAAACAGAAACAACACCTTTTGTATCTTTTCCACTTTGTTTAATACCTTTATCTAGTGCTTCTGCTGATTTTTTTGCTTGTTCGTGAGAAAATACTAAAGTTGCATTGACATTTATACCCATAGCTGTTAAGTTAGTCATTGCAGTATAACCAGCTTGAGTTGCTGGTATTTTTATCATCACATTATCATATCCAATAGCTGAATATAATCTAGATCCCTCTTCAATGGTTGCCATAGCATCATCACAAAGTGTAGGATCTACCTCTAAAGATATAAAACCATCATTTGAGTTTTTATCATACATAGGTTTTAGAAGTTCTGCTGCTCTTTTAATATCTGTTATTACAAGCTCTTCATATATTTTTTTTACACTATTTGCTTGAAGCATACTAATATGTTGTGTATATGCATTTGATGATGTTATTGCTTGTTGAAAAATAGCAGGATTGCTTGTCGCACCATAGATTATTTTATCATTTATTAGCTCTTGAAATTGGTTTTCTAAAAAATCTCTTTCTATAAAATCACACCATATTGAATAGTTTATATCTTCTCTTAAATTCATCTTCTTATTGTCCTATTTTTTTACAGATTAAATCTTTTTCTACATTTCCTCTGAAGTCTTTTAATACAAACCCTTTACAAAATTGTGATGTTTCAAGATTTGTAAAACTAATTGTATGTTTATAGCCTTTTACATTTATATCTTCTCTTAAAAATTCATGAGATGCATATACTTTTACATCGGCAACATTTTTGTAGCCTAATGTATTTAATATTTTTGTAGCTTTTACAGCTTTTCCATTAGCTACTATAAAAAAACTTGCAATCCCTAATATAACTAGAATTCCAATATAAATAAATGTTTTTTTTGGTAATTTTCTTATCTCTGTAGACATTATATTCCTTTAAATTTAGCCATTTTACCATAATTTAGATATAATCTGCTTTATGAAAAATGTACTTATAATATTAGATGGAAAAATTGCAAAATATCTACTTGCTAGAATGGTTGATTTAAATAATAATTTAAATAAATACGATATAGTTTACTACGATGATTTGATTTTGCCTAAAAGTATACCATCAAATTTTACTTTTTATAAATTTGATCCTACTAGTTATTCAAAATTATCTTTTGTTTTAAAAAAAGTTTTATACCAAGATGCTTTAGTTGTATTAAATAACAAAGATGATACTTTGTCAGTAGTAAAAAATATAAGAATAAAATATAAAACTTTAAATTTTACTATTTATGATCAGTGGGATCTAAAATTAAATGATGAAAATATAAAATATTATAGAGGTAATGATATTTTATCAAATGGTTTAGTTGAACAGCTACCAAATATTCCTGTTTTTGCCCAAAACATTGGTCAAAGACAAGGTGAAATAATGGAGATAAAAATTCCATTTGGTAGTAACTATGCTTATAGATATATAGGAAGTATAGGTCAAAAAGATTGGAAAATTGCTGCTTTATATAGAAATGATAGACTGATAAATATAAAACCATCATTAGTTTTAAAACCAAATGATATAATAGTAGTCATAGGTAAGCCAGATGTTTTAACTCAAGTATATAGTGCTATTTCAAAATCAAGAAATCAATTTCCAATGCCATTTGGAAATAGTATTTATATATATATTGATCTATTTATTCAAAGTGAAAATGAGGTCTTAAACGCTATTGAAGATTCTAAGATGTTACATAAAAGAATGCAAAATAGTAAACTAGTGATAAAAATAACACGACCAACTACAGTTGAAATTTTGGATAAAATAAATAAATCTATTGAAAATTTAGATGATGTTATTGTTGATATGGATTATCATAATAGAGGTATACAAAATATACTAAAAACTGATAAAGAAAAATTTGATATTGGATTGGTTGTTTTAACATTTAGTTTATTAAACTATAAAGAAGCTATTAAAAATATTGTATCTTTAAAATTACCTATTTTTAAAGTTGGAAGAGAAAATATATCATCTTTAAAAAGTACTTTAATTTTGATAAATGACAATAAAATATATGAACAAATATCACCTATTTTATTTGATATATCTAGCCAATTAAAGATAAAACCAAAGATTTTTGATATAGATCCAATAGGAGATAAAAAAACTGAAGAGTTGATATCTCATCTAAATAATCTTTCGAAGATTTTTAATCAAAATATAACAATAATAAATGAAAAATCAAACCCTATCAAAAGGTTGCAAAAAGAGAAAAATGTATTACAAATATTACCTTTAAATGAAGAGATGTTTAATAAAAGAAACTTTAAATTTTTGAGTACAAATAGTGATCTTTTATCTTTTGATATAAATAAATTTAATCAAATTCTAATTCCAGTTGTTGAGGAATTAAACTAAAAAGTTTCCTAAAATATAAAAGAGCTATATTAATTTATAAAAGATTATAGCTCATTATTAAAAAATGCACCTAACATTTGTATCTGTCTTATATAAAAAAGACTAGCTTTATCAAACTCAATAAATATATCAACTTCTCTATTATCAATAAACATTGAAAATTTATATGTATTTTCGGCTATCTCTTTATATGGCTTAACTTCTTTAATTATACTATGTGAAATATTAGATAGTTTACTATTTTTTGATTTAGTTATATCGTTGATCATATT
The DNA here is from genome assembly GCA_034660335.1 of Campylobacterota bacterium. Classification (GTDB taxonomy): domain Bacteria; phylum Campylobacterota; class Campylobacteria; order Campylobacterales; family Arcobacteraceae; genus JAIOSF01. Next base: position 3,203 of record JAYEJC010000050.1, on the reverse strand, counting down.
TATAGCCATATTATCAGATAAAATATATGCTATATCTTTTAAATCATCGTTTATATTTGTTATGATTTTTGCATCATAGTTATATGAACTTATATTTTGTATATATGATAATGTATCTACAGATATTATTAATTTCCAATTTAGTACAATATCATCTGTTTTTAGTTCAAGAGTTGTAAATACACAATTATTATCAAGCTCATCTAGAAGTGTTGATTTAAAAATAGATTGTTTTGTTGGTTTAATATTTGTATATTCAAATAGTGTTTTAGTGATATTATTTTCAATAGTATATGATATATCAAATTCACTATTTATTTCACAACTATAATTATTATTTGTTGTTTCTTTATCTTTTATATCTTGTGTAATATCAACAAAAGCAACAACGATATATCTTTCATGAAATTGTCTTACATATTCCATCTCATTTACTTTTATAATAAAATGGTGTGCCTCATCATCAACAGACATAATTGTTTTATATAATTTTTTTGGATTTTCAAGTATATATTCTAGCCAATTTTTTCCATCTATTAAACTACTAGTAATATAGTGTGGTAAATCAGTTTGCTCAAAAAGCTCAGATATACAATTATGCTCATGTTTGAAGTTTTCAAAACTTTTATATCTTCTAAAAAAACCCATAAATCTACGATTTACTTGTACTATATTTATACCATTTGATATAAACATAATATTTGGTTGTAGATTAAATAAATTAGATAGCTTTTTTTCATTTAAATCTAATTTTTCTGAAATTAATCTTAACTCTTTATTCTCTTTAGATAGTTGATTGTTTTCAAGAATATAATATTTGTTTTGAATATGTCTGTAGAAAATATATAAAAATATTAATAAAATAAATATAATCAACCACAATACAATATCAATTAAATTTATTATGAAGTTTAAATTATCTATTTTGATATCATCAAGCGATTTTATTATGTATACATTTGCTAAATTATTACCAATAATACTTTTAACTATAGCTACATCACTATTTTGATCAATAGTTTTATCAAGATGTTGGTTTTGATAAATTTTACTTTGTTCTAATACTTTTAAATAGTATTTATCATTATTTTTATTTACAACATAAAAATTATCCAAGAACTTTCTTGAATGTGATAAATTTAGATCTATTTTTGATGAATCAATTTTATTTAATAATATAATGGTTTTTAGATCTTTTTTTAATAGTTTATTTACAATAACATCAAAATTGATATTCACTTGAAAAACACCAATAAACTCTTTGTCAAATATAGGTATTAAATGGGTAATAAACAAACCTCTTTTGTTTTGAATAATTTCAGATGTGATATGTTTGTCTAATATAAAGTTTTTGATATATTGAGGATTTTTATTATCTGTATCATAATCAATTAATTCATTAGAAAAAATTTGATAACCATCTTTATTAAAAATTTTAATTATTGTATCATCAGAATTAAAATACTCAAATTTTGTATTTGGATTGTTTATTTTATTTCTTATGTTAAGAACATTTACAAGTGCAATTGATTTTTCTAATGAATCATTATAATACTTTTGATATATTATTTTGTAGTTATTGAGCATTTTTTCTTGAGCTTGTAAATACAAGTTTGATAAGTGTTCATCAACTATTTTTTCTTTATATTTATCTATTGAAAAATATAAAAGTGTAGAAAATGAGATAAAAAGTAAAATTAATATATTTTTTTTAAAAATCATAAGGCTCCTAAGTTTAATAATTATGTATTTTATTATTATTAAACTTAAGTACGACTCTAAAAAGTAATTTACAGATTATTTTTTAAAAATTCTTTTAAAGATAGCATCTACATTTTTAGTGTAGTATTGATAATTAAAACACTCTCTTATTTGTTTTTCACTTAATTTAGATCTTAACTCTTCATCTGAAAGTAAATGACCTAAGTATAAAGATTCACCTTTTTTATTTACAGTTGGTTTACCCTCTTTTATCTCAGCCCACACTTTCATAGCATTTCTTTGTACAATTTTATATGCATCTTCTCGGCTCACCCCTTGAAGTGGAAGCTCTAGTAATACTCTTTGAGAAAATACAAGTCCACCAGTAAGGTTAAGATTTTTCATCATATTTTCAGGCATAACTGTTAAGTTTGCTATTACATTGTTCATTCTATGAAGCATAAAATCAGTTGTGATAAATGCATCTGGTAACCAAAATCTTTCATTTGAAGAGTGAGATATATCTCTTTCGTGCCATAAAGCTACATTTTCCATAGCAGGTGCTGCATATGCTCTAATAGTTCTTGCAAGCCCTGTTATGTTTTCAGTAAGAATAGGATTTCTTTTATGTGGCATAGCAGAACTTCCTTTTTGACCTTTTGCAAAAAACTCTTCAGCTTCATAAACTTCTGTTCTTTGTAGGTGTCGCACTTGTACTGCAAATTTTTCTACAGTTGAAGCCATACATGCTAAAGCAGTTGCAAGTCTTGCATATCTATCTCTATGAATCACTTGATTAGAACAAGGTTCAGGTTTAAGTCCTAACTCTTTCATAGCATACTCTTCAAGCTCCAAAGGAGCATGAGCAAAGTTACCCATAGCACCAGAGATTTGACCAACAGATATAACTTCCATAGTCTCTTTTAGATTTTTAAGATGTCTTTTCATCTCATCATACCAAACAGCAAGTGTAAGACCAAATGTTATAGGCTCACCGTGAACACCATGAGATCTTCCTACCATTAGAGTCATTTTATGCTCTTTTGCTCTTTTTTTGATAGACTTCATAAGCATCTTTACATCTTTGATGATAATCTTTAAAGAATCTCTCATTTGAATAGCAACACCCGTATCAACTGCATCAGAGCTTGTCATACCATAGTGAAACCATCTTGATTCATCACCTAAAGATTCACTTACACTTGTGTTAAATGCGATTAAGTCATGCTTTGTAACAGCTTCTATCTCTTCGATTCGCTCAACTGAAAATGTTGCATTTTTTACTATCTTTTTACAATCTTCATCTGGAATAAGTCCTAGTTTATTCCAAGCTTTAACAGCTGCTTTTTCAACCTCTAACCATGCTGCATATCTTGCATGTTGTGTCCAATTATCACTCATCTCTTTTCTTGCGTATCTTTCTACCATTTATCTTCCCTATGATTATTTTTATCTTATTTTATCCAAAATTTACTCTTATTATGCTTCAGATTTTGCTTAAA
>JAYEJC010000049.1:0-8957 GCA_034660335.1 Campylobacterota bacterium | reverse complement strand
TATTTTTCTTACAATTAGGACAAGTTTTAGTGTTTTTTTACAGTCATTTGTAAATAAATCCTTTTTAAGCCCATAATACCTAAGCTAGCTTAAGTTTTTAGACCCCCAAATTTTTCATTAAATCAAATAATATTACTTTCTTAAAAAAGAAAGTTAGTTGGTAATGGTTTTTAATTTAGGTATAAATGTTACTTTTTAAATTGAATTACAAAGTTGTAGGTAAAATGTAGGTAAAATTTAAAATTTGTTTTTCTTAAAACCTTTGTAAGTACGATAAATAAGGGGTTTGTGATTAATTAATTTGGAGGAGGCACTCGGAGTCGAACCGAGGATCAAGGATTTGCAATCCAATGCATTAGCCACTTTGCTATGCCTCCATCTTTTAAGTGCAGAATTATAGTCATTTTAAACTTAAACTTTGGTTTAATAAATACACTTTTATATATTTTTTGGATATTATACATTTACAATTAAATATTAGGATATTATATTATGACAGAAAAACAATTTTTAGAAGATGTACAAAAAATATATGATTATATATCTAAACAAAAAGGTGAAATCAATCTACTTTACAAATATCTAGAAACAAATCAATTTGAAAAACTAACATTAATAGATCAATTTTGTGAAGCCTTGGGTTTGACAATAAGTGATGACCTAAGAGTCGCATTAGTAACTAGATTGCTTAGCTTAAGAGATGATAGTTTAGTTCAAGTTCTTAAAAAAGAGAATAAAACAGAAAAAGAGATAATAAATATACAAGAGTTAGCTTATCAATTTGTAAAAGAGTATTGGTTAGATATACATCATAATTGTGTAGAGTATATAGTATCAAATAATCTACTTACCCCATTTTATCAAGAGATATTCAAAGGTGTTTATAGTGTAGGTCTTGCTATGTCAGCTTGGCAAACTTCTTGGACAAAAGAGATTATAAATGGAATAAATAAAGAACTACTTGAAAAGTTTGATAATGATAATGAAAAAGTTATGAATTATTTAGAAAAAAATGAACTTTTTGATAAAGGTCATGATGGGTTGATAGCTGATAGAAGCTATTCTATGTTGGTTAAAAATGATGATGGATATAAAAGTGTAGCTTATATAACTGCTTTTAAAAAAGAGGTAACAAAAACTATTGATGCACTTGAAGAGTTTGTTGATAATATAATGGAACTTGAAGATGAAGTATATAATTTAAAATGGGAACATATTCAATATTTACAAACAATTATAACAGCACTTAGTGAAAGAAGATGTGATATGCTTGTATCAAAATGGGCAGATGTAGATAGATTATGGATGAAGTTAAATTCACCTATACAAATAGGTCATCCTTTGGAATACTACGAAGATCATTTTAGAAAAGCAGTAGCATTAGAGTGGGATATAAGACTTACTAATCCTAGCTTACAAAATAACAACCAAAGAGTAACAAAAATAAAAACAATGTATGGTAAAGTTTTTGATACTATAAATAAACAAAAAGAGCATCAGGCTATTTATGATTTTTCTTTAAAAAGTTTGGATAAAGTACAATTATATTTAGGTCGTCCTGCACAGTTTTTTGCTGCTGAGTTCAATGGGCTTTTTTCAGCACAAGTTGTACCAAATGATGAGAAGGTTTCTAAAGAAGATGGGAAAAAAATATTTGCTTTTAGTGATGAGATTTTACAAGGACAAAGGGCAAAACCATTTTTAAAACTATCTAAAGAGATATTAGGTCAAGATTTTTTGACACATGATAGAGAGTTTTTATTTAAACAAACTAAAGGGTGGCATAGTGTATATGATATAACAACTATAGGTCATGAATTTGGTCATATCTTATGGTGTGATGAAGAGACAGAAACTATTATGAATAAAAGTGCAAATTTCAAAAATATAGAGGAGTTTAAAGCTACTACAGGTGGATTGGTCTCTTTTTTTATGGATGAAAATAGCGATGAAAAGATTTTTGAAGAGTTTGTAGTTAGTGATACAATAAAAAGAGCAATAGGACTTATAGGATGGATGGAAGTAGATGAGGTTTTACCTTATTATTGTGAGGGACTTATTCATCTATATGGATTATTTGAAACAAAAGTTTTGGTTTGGGATGAGTTAGAAAATAAACTTACAATAGTACAAAATAAGAAAACTATAAGTGAGTTGAAAAAATGGTATATAAATACATATTCAAAACTAGCTTTACATTATTTAACTAAAAAAGATGCTAGCTTATTTTTGGATATATATGCAATAAAAAATGAAAAATATTATACATCAACAAATAAAAATATAGCTCATTTTATAAAATATTATTTTAATAGATATAAAGCTATAGGTCAAGAATTGGACGATAGTGATACAAAAAATAATTATTTATAAATCGATATAATGATTGGATTTTTTTCAATTTGTTAGAATTATAAAAGTAAAAAGAGAGTTCATATGAAATTTATAACAAATACAAAAATAATAAAATCATTTTCATTATTGGAATTGATTTTTGCAATATCACTTATATCCATATTGACAGTTGTAGCAGTGTCAAAAATAGGCTCTGGGTTGGATAAAGCTAATATCATAAAAATAAAAAATGATATTGCTTTAATAAGAGAAGGGCTTAAAAGTTATGAAGATAAACAGATATATTCAAATAAAAATCATATTCTAACAAGCTTAGAAGATAGTGATAATTTTTTGTTTGATAAGATACTAACAAGACCTATTTTAGCTTCAAATAAAAATGTTGCAGCATCTTGGAGCAAGCTTTCTAATAGTAGCTATAAAGTATGGTTAAATGATACAGAGAGTTTAACTTTTAGTTATAAAAGCGATGATTACACATTTGATTGTGACTATAATAATGATTATTGTAAAGAGCTAACGCAATAATGTTTTTTTATGAAGTTGTACTTTTAAAATCACCTCTAAAGCCATTGACATATCAAAGTATAGAAGATATAAAGATAGGTACATTAGTGGATGTAAATCTTAAAAGAAGAAAAAATCTTATACAGGGTGTTATTATTAAAAAGGTCAATAAACCTTCATTTATTTGTAGTGATATTGTATCTGTATTAAAGAGATATTATAGTTTACAGATGATATCAACAGCTAAATTTATATCTACTTATTATATATGTAGTTTAGGTGAAGCGTTATCTGTTTATATACCTTTTTATGATATACAAAAGTCTACAAATGAGAAATATATAAAAAGTGATATAGTTTTATCAGAAGATCAAAAAGGGGGCTTAAAGTTTATACAAGAACACAACACCTCTTTATTGTTTGCTGCTACAGGTAGTGGAAAAACTGAGATATATATAAAGGCAATAGAAGATATCATAGTAGAAGATAAACAAGCTTTGATGTTAATACCTGAGATATCATTATCAGCTCAAATGGAAAAACGCTTAAAGTTAATATTTGGTGAAAAAATTGCTATATGGCACTCAAAGATTACAAAAAAATCAAAAAATCAAATAATAGATAATCTACTAAATGGAACAGTACAAATAATAGCAGGTGCTAGGTCTGCTTTATTTTTACCCTATAATAATTTGGGTATTATCATAGTCGATGAGGAGCATGATGATTCATATAAATCAGATCAAAAACCTAGATTAAATGTAAAAGATTTAGCTATATATATTGGTTCTAAACAAAATATAAAAGTAGTGCTAGGAAGTGCAACACCTAGTCTTAGTAGTTTCTATAAGATACCATATTTTCGTATAAAAAAAACATATTTTGATTCAAAAAAAAATATATCATATGATGAATCAGATTTAAGTATTAGTGATGTTATGCTAGAAAAAATATCAAATACAATAAAAAATAATAAACAAGTAATTGTATTTTTACCAACTAGAGCAAACTTTAAATATCAAATATGTGATGATTGTGGTAAGTCTGTAGAGTGCCCTTTTTGTTCTGTTAGTTTAAGTCTCCATAAAAAAAATAATGCACTTCAGTGTCATTATTGTAACTATACACAAGCTATACCTAAGTTTTGTCCATCATGTAAAGTTGGATTAATCAAAAATTTTAGATTGGGTACTGCTGAAGTTTATGATAGGCTATCAAGTATCTTTAAAGATAAAATAGTATCAAAATTTGATAGAGATAGTATCACTACAGAATCAAAACTAAAAAAAACTTTAAAAAATTTTAATGATAAAAAAATAGATATCCTAGTAGGAACTCAAATGTTAAGTAAAGGTCATGACTACCATAATGTTACATTAGCAGTTGTTTTAGGTATAGACTCAATCTTAAATATGACAAGCTATAAGGTGCGAGAGAAGGCTTTGTCTTTATTGATACAAATAGCAGGTAGAAGTGGACGAAAAGGTGATGGAGAGGTTCTAATACAGACTAAAAATAAAGATTTCTTCAATCATTATCTTAGTTGTAGTGATTATGAAGATTTTTTAAATTCTGAACTCAAACAAAGGGAAAATCTATATCCACCTTTTTTACGATTAGCAAGGGTGATATTTAGTCACAAAAATGCGAATTTAGCAAAAAGAGACTTGGGTTTTTATGTAGAAAATTTCAAAAAAGAGAATGGTGTTGAGATAATAGGTTTTGGGGAATCAAATATATTTAAAATAGCAAATAGATATAGATATGAGTTACTATTAAAATCCCATGATACAAAAAAACTTATTACCGTACTGCATAAAATAGATACACCAACAGCATCTATTGATATGGATAGTTTATATTAAATAAAACTTATTAGAGGATTGAACGACTGATTATTTTATATATTGTATTTGTAAGTTGTTTTTTTTAGTATCTATGATATCTTTGTAGTTTAATACATCTTCTTTTAAATCTATAACTATTCTAAAATAGTTTTTCTTTTTGTGGCAACCTATGGCAAATGTTTTGAAATATTTATGACATAAAACTTCTCTTTTTGTATAAAAGTTTGTTTTACCTTTAAAATCAAAAATAAGCTTTTTATTTTCTTGATCTATATCTTGATTTAGCAAGGTATATTTTTGTTTAATAGATAGATTTAGACTATTGGGTGTTGTTGTGACTTTTATAAATGGTAAAATATCATAAATATAGTTGTCTTTGCAACCTTTTTTGCTAGTATAAACTTTTTTTTGAAGATCTTCTTTTATAGGTTTTTTATTAGTGATATTTTCTTTTTGTAGTTGTTCTGCTAATAATCTATTTTTTTTCTCTTCAAATGTATCAGTTGATTCAAAAGGGTTTGTTCTTGCTAATAATGATAAGGATACTAAAACTGTAGAGATAAATATTTTCATAACTCTTCTGGCTCCAAATTTTTTAATTCTAAATATTTTTTTTGTAAGCTTGCATTTTCTATTTGTAATGCTTTTATATTGTATTGTAAATTTACTTTTTTATTTTTTAAATTTTGATATACTTCAAAAGAGTTTTTACCATAAAAAAGCAAATTTGCGAAATAATAAGCAAATGCAAAAGTCACTACTGTTAAAACAATAGAGATTAAAATAAAACGATTGTTTTCATTTAGTTTTTGCATTTAGCTTTTGTTGTTTATTTACTAAACGGTTGGGTCCCTAAGTACTCACCATAAGCTATCTCAGAACCTATCTCTAGAAGTCTATTGTATTTAGCGATTCTATCACTTCTTGCTGTACTTCCTGTTTTGATTTGACCACAGTTTAAAGCAACAGCAAAATCAGCGATAAATGTATCTTCTGATTCACCAGATCTATGAGACATTACACAGTTATAATTATTTCGTTGGGCTAGTCTAATAGTTTGCATAGTTTCAGATACTGATCCTATTTGATTTGGTTTAATTAAAATAGAGTTTGCGATACCTTTTTGGATACCCTCATTTAAAATAGATGCATTTGTAACAAATAAATCATCTCCAACTAGTTGTACTTTATCTCCAAGCTTTTCTGTAAGTATTTTCCAACCATCCCAGTCATCTTCACTAAGACCATCTTCTATTGAAATAATAGGATATTTAGCACATAAATCAACATAATAGTTTGCTAGTTCTTCACTTGTTAGCTCTCTATTTTCTGATTTTAGTACATATTTACCCTCGTCATTAATAAGCTCAGAGGCAGCAACATCAAGTGCGATACAAATCTGTTCACCAGCTTTATAACCAGCTTTTTCTATAGCTTCCATAATAACAGTAATTGGCTCTTCATTTGATTTTAAGTTTGGAGCAAATCCACCCTCATCACCAACAGCTGTAGACTCACCCATACCATCAATGATCTTTTTAAGATTGTGATAAACTTCAGCAGATGCTCTTAATCCTTCGTTGAAGTTTTCAAAACCAACTGGCATTACCATATATTCTTGAAAATCTACTGAGTTATTTGCATGTTCACCACCATTGATGATATTTAGCATAGGTACAGGAATAGTCATAGCATTTGCACCACCTAGATATCTGTACAATGGAATTTTAAGACTAGCTGCAGCAGCTCTTGCAACTGCCATAGATACACCTAAAACTGCATTTGCACCTAAATTTCCATAATTAGAAGTACCATCAGCATCATTCATTATTGCATCAACTTCGGCTTGATTAAATGGGCTTTGTCCCATTAATGCTTCAGCTATAATACTGTTTACATTTTCAACAGCTTTTAAAACACCTTTTCCCATATATCTTGTATCGGCATCTCTTAGTTCTAATGCTTCTCTTTTCCCTGTACTAGCTCCACTTGGAACAATAGCACTCTCTTTTGTGCCATCACTTAAAATAACCGTAGCTCTAACAGTAGGATTTCCTCTACTGTCCATAACTTCATCAGCATAAATATTGCCTATGTATATCATATGTGTCCTTCTAAATTTATATTAATTTTAATAAGTTTATATTATCACAATTTTGCTTAAAGTCTTTTTTCTACATATTTGTATTATGGGTAGAGAGTATAATCTTTAATAAGTAGAGTAATTTTATAGGTATTCTATTCTGTTTCTTCCATTGTTTTTTGCTTTATATAAAGCTTTATCTACTCTATCAACTATACTAAAATATGAGTCATTTTTAATTATTGATGTTACACCTATACTAATAGTGATTGGAATAATCTCATTTTGGTAACTAAACTTATGATTTTCTATGAAATCTTTTATTTTTTTAGATAATTTTAAAGCACCATTAAGTTTTGTTTGTGATAGTAAAAGTGTGAACTCTTCACCACCAACTCGACCAAAAAAATCACTATCTCTTAGATGGGATTTGATTTGTTGGGTTAGCTCTTTTAATACAAAGTCACCAGCTAAATGACCATAAGTATCATTAACTTTTTTAAAATGATCAATATCAAACATTACAACAGTAAAATATGTATCTGAATATCTTAGATAGCTTGCAAGCATTCGTTTAAAAATAAGCTCTGTCTCTTTTTTGTTGTAGCATGATGTAAGCTCATCTATTGTACTTTCCTCTTTTAGTGTTTTTATTATTTTATGAAAATATTGATTATCTTCAAAATGAAAAACAATATATCTATCAACTATTGTTCTTTTTAGGAGATAGCTTATATTATTTAAAGATATGGAGTCACAAATTGGTAGGTGATTTGTATATCCAATTTCGAAAAAAAATTGATTTAAATGGTCAATATGTTTTATATTATTTTCTTTTAATGATACTATATCACTATTTTCATAGATCAACTCCTCACTAATTTTATCAAATACAAAGATAGCATCAAAATGCTCAACAATACTTTTAAACATCAATTTGCTTTATTATTGATTTTACTGCTACTTTTGTTTTGTTAAAAGTTTTTATAGTACCAAGTGATATATCAAGATGAGTTAAGCTTTTTGCAATATTTTTTGATATACCAGATAGATAAGCTTCTACACCCATAAAAGATATAGCATTGTTGAGTTTAAGTATTTGATTTGCTACTTCTGAATTCATATCAAAAATAGCACTTATATCTATTACTACATGATGAATATTCCCATCTTCTAATTTATCAAGAATTTTATCAATTATTTTTAGTATTCTATCAGAATCAAGAGTTCCAACAATAGATACCATCAGTATTCCATCCCATATTTCAGAAAGTGGAGCTTCTCTTTCTTCTAATTCTGATGTAGAAGCTATCTCAAACTCTTTTTTTTCATTTAAGATACCCATTAGCATACTTGAAGTGATAGAATCAAAAAATATAGATAGTTTTTTTATATTTTCATATTCAAAATAATCTGTTTTTTCTAATTCAGATAAAATTGGTAGTTTTAAGTATGCTAAGTAATGACAATGACGAAAGTTAAAAAACTTTTCATTTCCTATTATTTCAGATAGTTTAGTCAAAAAATGGACAAGAGCATCATATTCTTCGGTATGAATATGTAGGTTGTTTTCTAAGCACTCTTCAAAAAACCTAAAAAATCATCATAATATCTATGTTGTTCATCTTTATCTTCTTCATTAAAAAATTCTAACCAATGTTGAATGATTTGTTCATTTTTATCATTTAATAATGTAGTAATTGTGTTTTTAAAATCCTGCGTCATCTTATATATCCTTTTTGTATTGTAAAATTAAAACTGATGAATCATCTAAATCCCTTGAAACAAAATGTTCAATACATAGTGCCATCATAGGTGAACTAAATGATTTGGGTATTTTTTTTAAAAATGTAGTCATTCTAGATGGTTCATTTCCATCTGTTGCTATTATTAGTTTTTGTTTGTGTACAAGTTCAAACTCTTTAGTATCACCTTTTCTTAATACCTCACCTATAATTCCATTTTTGAGTGTGAAATATTTATAGCCATTATATCCATCTATCCAAAAACCAAAATTGCCCATACCACACATAGATATTTTATCTCTATTTATCTCTATAATTGTCATTATTGAACTTCTAAGGTTATGTGTATTTATAAAGGTTTGTTGTAAGCTCCATTAAAGCAAAGATATAAAACTCACTATTTTCAATATTTGTATGCTT
>JAYEJC010000048.1:0-9013 GCA_034660335.1 Campylobacterota bacterium | reverse complement strand
TTTTTGATGAAAATAGAAATTATAATATTAAAGAAGATATTGAAAAATATTTTAAAGAATATACAGTAGAAAAGATTTTAATAAATCATAATAAAATAAAACGACTAAAGAGTTTTTAAACAAAATATAGATACAATCACACTCACAAAAAGTTATTCAACTTTTAAACAGTGCCAGCATGATGGAATGGTAGACTTAGGGGATTCAAAATCCCCCGCCCTCGGGCGTGCCGGTTCAAGTCCGGCTGCTGGTACCACTAAACTAATCAAAATTACCTTTACAATTTTTTTATATTTTACTATTTATTATTTGATAAAGAATATTTGGATAGTATACGATTTATATAAGAAAAAGGATTTTTTAATCGTGGATAATAATAAATTTAACTTCACGGAAGTTAGTGATGATTGTATTAAATGTGGGAAGTGTAAAACAGTTTGTACAATTTTCAATGTTAATCAAGATGAAACAACAAGTCCACGGGGATTTATCGATCTTCTTGGTGCATATAAAAGAGATGAATTAGAGCTAGATGTAACAGCAAAAGATATTTTTGAGAGTTGTTTTTTGTGTACAAATTGTGTTGAAGTCTGTCCAAATGACCTCCCTACAGATATGATAATAGAGCAAGTTCGATCTGATATAGCAAAAAAATATGGAATTGCATGGTATAAAAGAGCATTCTTTTTTCTTTTAAGACATAGAAAAATTATGGATTTTATGGCTAAAGCTGGTTGGGTATTTCAAACTTGTGGTCTTAAAATAGAAAATGAAAAACAAGGTGGTAAGCTAAGACTCAACCTTCCAATTGAGATGATAAAAGATAGAACTTTGCCATTTGCTGATAGAAAATCATTTTTAAATAGTTATCCAGAAAATATAATAAATCTACAAAAGAAAAAAATAGAACCAAAAAAATTAAATAAAGTAGCTATATTTATTGGGTGTATGGGAAACTATGCTTATACAAATATAGGTAAATCACTCTTAAATATCTTAGAAAAATTAGAGATAGATGCTTTTATACCAAAAAAACAGTTATGTTGTGGAGCACCTGCTTATTTCACAGGTGATTTTGATACTGTTGATTATCTGATTAAAAAAAATATCAAATATTTTGAGACATTTATCGATGATGTTGATGCTATTATTATCCCTGAAGCTACTTGTAGTGCTATGATAAATACAGATTGGGAACATTTTTTACATGATCAACCAGATTGGAAAAGTAGAGCAAAAAAACTAGCTCCAAAAGTAATAATGGCAACAAAATGGCTTGAAAACAATACTCAATTAAAAACTTTACTTAAAGAAAATGGAAAAAATATGACAGATATAGTAACATATCATGATCCTTGTCATGCAAAAAAAATGCAAAATGTTTATAAAGAGCCTAGAAGTTTAATAGAACAAAATTATCAAATAGATGAGATGTCAGACTCAAATGAGTGTTGTGGATTTGGTGGGGTGACTATGCAAAGTGAAAAATACCATTTTGCAAAAGCAGTAGGTGTAAAAAAAGCAGCTATGATAAATCAAACAAAAGCAAATGTAGTTAGTGCTGAGTGTAGTGCTTGTCGTATGCAAATAACAGATAGTTTAGGTAGAACAGACACAGATGTCGTTTTTAAAAATCCAATAGAACTTATAAGTGAAGCACTAAGTTAATGGAAGTATGGAATAATATATATAGCAACTTTGATCCAGTAGCTTTTAATATTGGTTCAATCTCTGTACATTGGTACGGAATTATGTATGCTATGGCATTATTAAGTGCTATATATATTGCCCATTGGATAGTTAAAAAAGATAATTTAGATATCTCAAAAGATACACTTGATAGCTATATTTGGTGGGTAGAGATAGGGGTGATTTTAGGTGCTAGACTTGGATATATACTTTTTTATGATACTCATACTAGTTATTATTTGACTCACCCTTGGCAGATTTTCAATCCATTTGCTGCTGATGGTACTTTTGTTGGAATATCTGGCATGAGCTACCATGGAGCATTAGCTGGATTTGTAATCTCATCAATACTATTTTGTAAAAAATATAAAATATCTTTTTGGTTTGTTACAGATATAGCGGCATTAGCTGTACCTCTTGGATATATATTTGGAAGAATTGGAAACTTTGTAAATCAGGAGCTTGTTGGAAAAGTCACAGATGTATCATGGGGAATATATGTAAATGGAGTTTTAAGACATCCATCAGCATTATATGAGGCATTTTTAGAAGGATTTGTTGTATTTATCATATTGTTTTCCATAAGATTAAAAAAACAATTTGATGGACAAATAGCTATTTTATATGTATTTTTATACTCTATTATGAGAATTATAGCTGAGATATTTAGACAACCAGATGCACAATTAGGATTTTTGTTTGGTACCTCTTGGCTTAGTATGGGTATGGTTATATCTTTTATATTTGCTATGCTTGCTATGTTATTTTATATTATAAATTTCAAAAAAATTAAAAACTAGATTTTTTTAGCACTCAAGCACTAAATCTGCTAATTATTTTTAAAACTTTAGCTTCCTTTTATAAAGTTTACTATATTATTTCAATTCAAAATAAGTTAATAAATAATAATAAAAGGAAATAAAATATGGCAAAACATGAATTTCAGACAGAAGTAGGGCAATTATTACAGCTAATGACACACTCTTTATACTCAAATAAAGAGATTTTTATAAGAGAGCTTGTTTCAAATGCAAGTGATGCAATCGATAAATTAAACTACTTAAGACTAACACAAGATAATTTAAAAGAAGATTATGCTGATTTTAAAGGTCAAGTTAATATTAAACTTGATAAAGAGGATAACTCTATTACTATTTCTGATAATGGTTTAGGGATGAATGAAGAGGATCTAATAGCTTCAATTGGTACAATAGCAAAATCTGGAACAAAATCTTTTGTTGAAGCTTTAAGTGGTGATGCAAAAAAAGATTCTAATTTGATTGGACAATTTGGTGTTGGTTTTTATTCTGTATTTATGGTAGCTTCTCAAGTTGATGTGATATCTAAAAAAGCTGGCGAAGAACAAGCTTATAAATGGTCAAGTGATGGAAGCGGAAGCTTTGATTTAAGTGCTTGTGTAAAAGATGAAACAGGTACAGTAATCTATATCAAACTTAAAGATGAAGAGGTAAATGAGTATACATCGAAACATAGTGTTGAAACAGTAGTAAAAAAATATTCAAATCATATAGCTTATCCAATTTTCTTAAATTATGAAGAGGAAGTTGAAGAGGAGATCTCTGATGAAGATAAAGAAAAAGGTATAGTACCTTCAAAATCTATAGAGAAAAAAAGAGAACAAATCAACGAAGCAACAGCACTTTGGACACAAAGTAAAACAAATTTAAAAGCGGATGATTATAATGAATTTTATAAAACAATCTCTCATGATAGTGAAGATCCAATGGCATTCGTACATACAAAGGCAGAGGGTGTAAGTGAATATACAACATTATTTTATATACCTGCAAAAGCTCCAATGGATATGTATAGAGTTGATTTTCAACCAGGTGTGAAACTATATGTAAAAAGAGTATTTATAACTGATGATGAAAAAGAGCTTTTACCTACATACCTTAGATTTGTAAAAGGTATAATTGATAGTGAAGATTTACCACTAAATGTTTCTAGAGAACTTTTACAAGAAAATAAAGTGATGGCAAATATCAAACAATCATCTATAAAAAAAGTTTTATCTGAAATAAAAAAACTTTCAAAAGATGAAGAAAAATTTATTGAGTTTACAGCACAATACAACAGACCTTTAAAAGAGGGTGTATATCAAGACCATGTAAATAAAGATGCTATTTTAGAACTTGTAAGATATAAATCAACTAATGATACAGAAAAAATGACATCACTAGCTGCATATAAAGATAGAGCAGATTCAGAACAAAAAGCTATTTATTATATTGTAGGTGAAGATGAAAGAGTACTTAGAAATTCACCTTTAATGGAAAGCTATAAGAAAAACAACATAGAAGTTCTTATTTTAGATGATAAAGAGATAGATGAAGTTATAACTCCAAGCATTGGTGCATATAAAGAGTGGGATTTAAAAGATATAACATCATGTGAGGCACCTGCATCAGAGCAAACAGAAGATGAGAAAAAAGAGGTTGAAGAAAAATTTAAATCAATAGTAGAAAAAATAACAACATCTTTAGGTGAAGCAGTTAAAGAGGTAAAAACTACAAATAGACTTTCTGATTCACCATCTTGTGTAGTAAAAGATGCAAATGACCCAATGGCACAAATGGCTCAAATGATGAAAGCTATGGGACAAGAGGTACCAGAATCAGCTCCTATTTTGGAGATAAATCCAGAACATGCAATTGTAAAAAGCTTAAATGGTTGTGCGGATGATGATATGATAGGTACTATCTCTTGGCTACTTTTAGATCAAGCAAAAATGGCTGAAGGTATCGAGATAAAAGATACAGTAGCATTTACAAAAAGATTAAATAAGGTTATGGCTAAATCGTTTTAGTCATCCTTTAGTTTAAAATAAAAAGGGATTTCCATATTGGAACTCCCTTTTTTTATTTATATAATATTGATACACTCTTTAGTATTTTTATTATATAATATTAGCTTTTATAGAAATAATACATAATATAAACAACTTATGGGGTAATAATGAACAACACAACTTTATCAAAAAACAAACAAGCTTTTTTTTCACAACTAGAATCAATATTTGCAGGTCGAGAGCTTGAAAACTTCAAAGGTAAAAGTGGATTTTCAAATCTTTTATCTATAAAAGCACAATATTTTAAATATATAAAATCACAACTTGATAAAAACATTAATAAAACGTTTAAAGCGTCAAATACTCAAAATGAATTTTATGAAAAAGCTTATACCTTTTTTGATAGTTATCTCAATGAAACAGGTTGCCCTTATTTTAATAAAACAGAATTTTATAAAAACCTTTATGAAAAAGTATATACTAATAATGATGATACAGCATTATTCTATAAAACTAGTAAACTATACTATGTAAAAAGTGATAGTGTACCTACAGATGCAGACTACCAGATAAAAGATGACGATGATGAGCTAAGTAGATGTAAAGTTATATTTAATTGTAAAGAGATTAACTATACTTCTACAAATGAAAAAAAAGAGTTAAAATTTATACTAAAAGATTTATCTAAAGCTCAAAAGTTTATAGAACTCCTTGTCGTATACAAAGATCAAAAGATTGATTTAGGAGATGATTATAGTTTTGAGTTAAATTCTAAAGCTATTGAAAAAGAGTTTGAACTAGTATCCTCAAATAAAACAAATTTAAAAAAATTTGATGAACTTATAAATAACTATGATTTGGATATAAAACCATCTGAAGTAGCCAAAGCAATACATACATATAAAAAGCAAAAAGAGATAGACTTTTTTATACATAAAGATGCTGGAAGTTTTTTAAAAGAACAGTTTAATCTGTATATGTACAACTACTTATTTAATGATAGTGAGATTAAATTTAATGATTGGGATATAGATAGACTTGCACAAGTCAAAAATATAAAAGAGGTTATATTTGAAACTATTGAACTTATAGCTAAATTTGAAGATGAACTAAAAGCTATGTGGTTAAAGCCTAAATTTGTAAGAAATTTAAACTATATCATCACACTTGATAAAATAGATGAAAAGTTTCATAATGATATTTTAAAAAATAAAGAGATACAAAAAGAGTGGGAAGAGTTAGGATTTGATAAAGATAATATATACCTACCTGTAGATACAAAACACTTATCAAGTAAATTAAAATATGAGATAATTAGTAGTTTTGATAATCTTGATGAATCAACAGATGGAGTACTTATAAAAAGTGATAATTTTCAAGCACTTAATACAATACTTCCTAAATATAAAGGACTGATTGATTTAATATATATTGACCCACCTTTTAATACTGGTAGTGACTTTGCTTATAAAGATAAATTTCAAGATAGTACTTGGCTTACTTTAATGGAAAATAGACTTACTGTAAGTAAGGATTTATTGAGTAGCAAGGGTAGTTTTTATTTACATTTAGACTATAATGCAAATTATATGGGAAGACAGTTGCTAAATAATAATTTAGGTAAAGATAATTTTAAAAATGAAATTGTATGGAGAAATACATCAAGTCATAGTAATTCAAATACTTATGGGAATATACATCAGAATATCTTATTTTATACTAAAACTGAAACATTTTTGTGGAATCAAAATTTAAGATTTCCATATGATGATAATTATATAAATAAATATTATAAATACACTAGTGAAGATGGAAGAAAATTCAAATCTGAAGATTTAACAGTGCCTACGAAATCAAGTAAAAATAGTTTTGAATTTTGTGGTAAACTGCCTAGTGAAAAAAGAGGTTGGGGTTATAGTTATAACGACTTGATAACTATGCAAAAAGAAAATAAAATTTTTATTACAAGTAATGGGTTTCCTAGATATAAAAGATTTTTGGATGATAATGATGGTATTAAACCTCAAACATTGTGGACAGGACAGGAAGTTTATACTGTTGGAAGTTGGTCTGATGAATCAGTAAGTACTTTTTTAACACAAAAACCAGAAAGACTTTTAGAAAGGGTTATAGAAGCTTCATCAAATGAAAAATCAATAGTATGTGATTTTTTTAGTGGAAGTGGAACAACAATAAATACAGCACATAAATTAAATCGTAAGTGGATAGGAGTAGAGATGGGAGAGCATTTTGAAACTGTAAATATACCACGAATTAAAAAAACTCTCTCAGGATTAATAACTGGCATCAGTAAAGAACTTGAAAAAGATAAAAGACTTAAAAAAGGTGGAATAGTAAAATACTACAGTCTTGAAACTTATGAAGATGTTTTAAGTAAAGCTAAATATTCTTTAGGTGATGACAGTTTAATTGACCCTTATCAAAGTGAAAAACTAGCTACTGATAATGTGATAAATAAAGATAAAGACAATATAACATTTAACTTTGAAAATATTTATGATGATATAGATATATTTGAAACTATATCAAATGTGACAGGGATGAAAATCAAAAAACTATATGAAAATAAATGTATATTTTTAGATGGAGATAAAGAGACAATTATAGATAAAAATAATTTATCTTTTAGTGAATATCCATTTTTAAGAAAACTTATTTGGTGGAAGTCATAATGGCATCTGTTAAAGATACTTTGTTTAATACAAGTAATGAAAACTTTAAAAGCTTACTAAATGTAGACTTTAAGTTTATAGTACCAACTTTCCAAAGAGATTATAGTTGGGATGAAGAACAATGGGAAGATGTGTGGGAAGATATAATTGAACTTGATAGTGATGAGTATCACTATATGGGAAATTTAGTATTAAAACCCATAGACAAAAAAACATTTGAGATAATAGATGGACAACAAAGATTTACAACTTTAAGTTTAATCATACTTGCAACAATAAAGTTTTTAGAAGAACAAGAACAAAGTGATGAGATTAAAGGAACTGTCAAACAATTAAGAGAAAGATATTTAGGTCTTAAAAAGATAGGTCGTTTGACTTATGAAAGTAAACTTGAGTTAAATGAAAATAATAATACCTTTTATAAAGATATAATATTAGAATTAAAAAGTACAACAGAGTTTAATAGTAAAAATTCAAATAAACTTTTATATAATGGTATAGAATATTTTTACAATAAAATTAAAGATAAGTTTCAAATAAATCCAATAGATGCAGGTATATTTTTTGATGAAATAGTTGCTGAAAATCTTTTATTTATAAAAATTGTTGCAGTTACAGATGCAAATGCATATATGATATTTGAAACACTAAATGATAGAGGTGTTAAGCTATCAACAACAGACTTATTAAAAAACTATTTGTTTTCACTAGTTGCTGATAATCCAAGTGATTTACAAACTATAAAAGATAAATGGAACTCTTTGATGTTAATTATTACTGATAAAGAGTTTGCTACTTTTTTAAGATATTTTATAAATAGCAAAGAGCCGTTAGTTAAAAAAGATAAGCTATTTAAAAAAGTTAAAAGTTATGTACAAAAAGATACATTATTCGATTTATTTGATGAGTTAGTAGAGTATGCAAATATTTACAACGGTTTTAATAATGAAAATGATTCCATTTGGCTACCTGAACAAAAAGAATATGTAAGATTATTAAAATTATTTGGTGTTGATTTATTTAAATTAATGATTATGGCTTCAAAGAAATATTTATCAGATGTAGATACTACTAAGTTATTAGAATATGCTGTAATAATTACTTTTAGATATAGTGTACTAGCTAAAAAGAGTACTAAAGAGATGGAAAAAGTTTATAATGATATAGCAATAAAAATTTCAAATAAAACTATTTTAAACTATAAAGGTACAAAAGAAGATTTAAAAAAAATATATGTAGAAGATGCTATCTTTGAAAAGATATTTGCTTCAAGTATAGTATCTACAAAGCAACAAAAAAATAAACAAATTGCTAGATACATTTTGTTTAAACTAGATAATCATATAAGAAAGAATAATCATGAAGGAGATATTGATATTAATGATACTTCAATTACAATAGAACATATACTTCCTGAAAGTCCAACAGAGTATTGGAAAGAAATATTTGGAAATGATATTAATAATTATATTTTTAAAATAGGAAATTATTGTTTGTTAAATGATAGAGAAAATAGAAGCATAGAAAACAAAAATTATGAAGATAAAAAAGATACATTTAGAAATAGTGCATATTATACATCTAGTGATTCATCTATAGGTGTAGTTAAAACGAAATGGGATATTAGAACTCTTGAACATAGACAAGCAGGACTAGCTAAGAAAGCCAAAGAGATATGGAAAATAGTTTTATAATATGACTAATATATTACAAAAAATAGCAAATGATTTATTAGAACATAAAAATCATAGAATAGATATAAATAATGAGATTGACTTAACAACATTTTCATCTAAAATATCACTTTTTAAATATCAGC
>JAYEJC010000047.1:0-9104 GCA_034660335.1 Campylobacterota bacterium | reverse complement strand
ATAATAATTTGAATCATATATATAAACAAACAATTCATCCCCTACTTTTAAAAATGTATTTTCTCCAAAATCAGTATAGCTAGTAGCACCTATACTTATAACCATACCATCTGGATAGTTTGAATCTTTTAAGTATAGACTCAAATCTTCTAATGGACCCTCATCTTTTTGATTGTTTAATTTATCAATAATCCAATCTTTTAGTTGATTATGAAAATAATTATAACTCTTAACAGCACTATTCTCACCATATTGGTATATTTTATTATCTCTTTTAATATATGATAGTATAAAATAACTATCTAATATACCACCCTTTTCAAAACTATCTATAGGTAAGATTTGAGAAGATATACCTTTTGTATTTTCACCCCAATTCTTTTTTTCACTTATTTTTTTTGCATTATCTTTTCTTATGCTACAGTCATTATATGCTGTAAAAAAGTTAGGAATTATATCTATTACTTTGCCATCTTTATATTTTAGTTCACATATAAGTGCAACTTCTGGTTCCATTTGTAGGTTTCCATCTTGTGTTCGTGGATGTACTATATTGTTATTTGACAATGGATAAGTTCCTAAAAAACTATTATCTTTTGGTATATAAAAAGGAAATATACCTTTTGGTGCTTTCTCATCATCAACTTTTATATTAATAAAATCAATAGCTTCTCCTGCTTGTTCTAAATGGTGTGCAAAATTTCCCGCAACTCCAAATCCAATAAATTTTTTTAAATGTTCTTTACTCATAATTGTATCTTTCTAGTATATTTTTTGTATTGTAACATAATAATTTTTATGCTATTATTTCTAAAATAAAATTAGGAGTTATTATGTCAAACACAACACAAATAGAAACAATACAGTTAGCAGGAACAAAAAAAGGAACTATTAGCATAGCTAATATTAAAGAGCCATATGGTGAAAATACAAATGATGTTACAAGTATAGGAATAAGCCTTATTGATGATGATGTTCAATGGAAAGTGCATATTCCAAAAGAAAATTTAGATCAATTAATTGATGCACTTAAAAAAGCAAAATAGTTAATATTTTGAAACAAAAATTTTATTAGACTAAAAAATTATTTAGAGGATTGAACTAATTTTAGTCTAATAGAAACCTTACTTTAATAATTTTTTTACTATTATAGTACAAAATTATTATAATGGACTATAAATGAATGAATTAAATGCTACAAAACAACTTCTAGAACAATATAAAAATGCAGTAGATATATCAATGATAGTCTCAAAAACTGATCCAAAAGGTAAAATAACATATGCAAATGAACAATTTTCAAAAGTATCAAAATACTCAAAAAAAGAGCTAATAGGTAAACACCATAATATTATTAGACATCCAGATACTCCTCAAGAGACTTTTAAAGATATATGGACAACTATCAAAAACAAACAAATATGGAAAGGTATCATTAAAAATCGTACAAAATATGGTAACTTTTATTATGTTGATACTACTATTATCCCTATATTAGATGAAAATAATAATATTGTTGAATATATTGGATTAAGAAATGACATTACAAAAGTTTTAGAAAATGAAAAGATTTTGGAAAAAGTAAGACTAGATGATATCACAAATCTTAAAAGCAGAACTGCCCTTTTAGAAGATATAGAAAAAAGTGATAAATTAAATTTGGCACTTATTGATATAAAGTCATTTAAACATATAAATGACTTTTATGGTCATAAAGTTGGAGATAATCTTTTAAAAATAATTGCAAAAGAGTTAAAAAAATATTTAGAAAATTTTGATTGTAAAATATATAGAATACCTATTGATATCTTTGCTGTGACTACTACAACAGATATTTTGGTTTTACAAAAACATGTAGATGATTTTATCGCATTTATAGGTTCAAGACCTATTAATATTGCAGATAGTCATATCTATGTAAATGCTATAGTTGGTTTTTCTTCTACAAAAGATCATGATACCATATATCAAAGTGCTGATATAGCCTTGCAATATGCAAAAACACATAACAACAAAAGCCAGATATACACAAATGAATTAAACTTACAAAAAGAGATCCAAAACAATCTATTATGGACCCAAAGACTAAATGAAGCAATTTATGGTGAAAATGTAAAAGCATTTTACCAACCTATTATAAATAACAAAACTATGAAATGTGAAAAATTTGAGGCACTCGTAAGACTAATAGATGAAAATGGAAATATAATATCACCATTTTATTTTCTTGATATCTCAAAACAAACTAAACTATATGCTTATCTTACAAAAATAGTTTTAGCACATACATTAGAGAAATTCAAAGATACAAACTATGAATTTTCTATTAATTTATCTGTTGAGGATTTTGAAAATGAAACTACTCTTAAAATGCTACTCTCAACTTTGGAAAATAACCCAATAGCAAAAAAAACAGTTATAGAGATAACAGAGAGTGAAGAGATAAAAAACTTTAATCAAGTTGTATCAGTAGTTAATAAATTTAAAAGTTTTGGTTGTCAAATAGCTATAGATGACTTTGGAAGTGGATACTCAAACTTCTCTTATCTTATGCAACTTCAGGCTGATTATATCAAAATAGATGGTAGTCTAATAGAAAATATAGTCACAGACCAATCCTCACAATCTATTGTAAAAGCGATTGTATCATTTGCAAAAGAGATGAATATAAAAACAATAGCTGAATATGTTAGCTCTGAAGAGATATTTTATAAAATAAAAGAGTTTGGTATTGATTATTCGCAAGGTTTTTATTTTGGGATACCAAAACAGAGTATTGATTTAAATAATAAACTATTAAATTAAACTGATTTTAAATCAATAATAATAAAATAACAAAAAATTAATAAGAAGGAACATTAATGTCATTATATATATTTGGACACAAAATACCAGATAGTGATTCAATCATATCAGCAATAGCAATGAGCTATCTAAAAAATAAACTAGGGGTAGACTCAACTCCTGTTAGACAAGGTGAAATCAATCCTGAAACAGCATTTATACTTGATAAATTTAATCTTCAAACTCCTGAATTAAAAACATCATTTGCAGGGCAAGAGGTATATTTAACAGATTTTAGTGATAAAGGTCAAGCTCCTGATGATATAGAAGAAGCTACAATAGTTGGTATAGTTGATCATCATAAACTAGGTGACTTAACTACATCTACACCTCTTGAGTGTTGGATAAGACCTGTTGGATGTACAAATACTATAGTTAAAGAGATGTTTGATTATTATGAGATAGAGATTCCAAAAGATATTGCTGGGGCTATGATGTGTGCTATTTTAAGTGATACTGTTATTTTCAAATCACCAACTTGTACAAAACTTGATACAAAAATAACAAAAGAGTTAGCTAGTATAGCTGGTATTGAAGATTTTAAAGCTATAGGTCTTGAGATGTTCAAAGTAAAATCAGCTGTAGATGGAACACCAACAAGAGATCTTGTAATGAGAGATTATAAACAATTTGATATGAATGGTGCAAAAGTAGGAATAGGACAACTTGAAGTTGTAGATTTATCTATATTTGATGATATCAAAAACGATTTATTAGAAGATATACAAAAATTAAAAGAAGAAAACCAACTTGACACAGTAATGCTACTTTTAACAGATATAATAGCTATGGGTAGTGAGGTGCTTGTTAGTTCATCATCTACTTCAAAAATAGAAAAAGCATTTGACATTAAAGTAGAAAATGATAAATTTTACTTAAAAGGGTGTTTAAGTAGAAAAAAACAGGTTGTACCTTTTTTGGAACCTGCTTTTAAATAAAGGAAAATTAAAATTATGTTAGCCACAAGATCATTATATATTGATAAAGAGGCTGTAGCAACTCTAGCTATGGCAAGAGATGGGCTTTTTAAGCCTGTTTCAGCACTTATGAATGAACAAGAATCAATAGAGGTAGAAAAAACACAAAAATATAAAGGGTGTATTTTTCCATTTCCTTTTGTTTTAGCACCAGCTGGAAATATAAATAAAACTATACTTGAAAGTGCAAAAAAAGGTGAAAAACTAAATCTTGTATGTGATAATGAGATTTGTGGTCATATAATAGTAGATCAGATTTTTCCAATCGATAAAGATAAAAGAATTCAAACTATATATGGTACAAACAACCCCGAACATTTAGGTGTAAAAGATACATATAAAAGACTAGGCTCTTTGGCTATTTGTGGTGAATATACTATTGACTTTGATAATGTAAAAAACAATATACAAAAAATAGAAAATTCAATTAAAAACCTTGATGCAAAAGATATATCAACTGTGATGTTATCAGGTAGACCTTTTCATAGAGTGCATGAAAGGGTGATAAGAACAGCATTGGTTAAGTGTGATTTATTGATAATATTTTTACAAAAACCTTACAAAGAAGATATCCTTGATTATAATATGAGATATAAAACAATTAAATATTTTATTGATAATTTTTTGCCAAAAGATAGAGTTTTGTTGTTACCATTGGAAAATACATATATTTTTGGTGGATTAAATGAGCTTACTTTAAATGCTATTGTATCTAAAAATTATGGTGTCAATAGATTGATTATAGGTCAAAATCATGCTGGACTTGGTGCTTATTGGGAAGATAAAAAGCTTTTAACTATTGTGGATACTTTAGAAAAATTAGATTTAGAGATTGAGATTATGAGTGAATTTGTATATTGTGATAAGTGTACAACACTTGTTAGTACAAATGCCTGTCCACATGGTAGTCACCATCATGTTAAGTACCATAATGAATCAATTATGGAGCTTTTTGAGCTAGGTATAATTCCACCAACTATATTAATGAGAAAAGAGATATCATCTATTATCTTAAGTCATCTTTATCCAAATATAAAAAATAGACTAAAAAAAATACATCAAAACTTATCTACATCATCTGGTCTTATAGATGAATTTAAGAGTGAAGACTTTTATGATGGTCTAATGGATCTATATCAAACTTCATCACTCACTTAATAAAAATAATTTTAAATGGATAGTTTAAGTCTATTTAAAACAAATAAAGAGAGACTATATTTTCTCTTTATACTATTTGTAATTTTTGTATATAATGTATCTGTTTACTATGTAGAATTTCGTGAGTTTAAAGATGAGGAGATATATAAAACTGATGCCATAGTCTTAAATATATATGATAAAAAGAGTTATAAAGTTCTAAAACTCCAAAGCAATGATTTTGTATGTTTTACATCTACTATAGATGATATTAATCTTAATAAATTAGACAATATCAATATATATCTACTTACAGAAAATATAACATTTTTTAACTATCTTC
Source organism: Campylobacterota bacterium (assembly GCA_034660335.1). Lineage (GTDB taxonomy): Bacteria > Campylobacterota > Campylobacteria > Campylobacterales > Arcobacteraceae > JAIOSF01. The sequence goes on along the minus strand of JAYEJC010000047.1, from coordinate 3,803 downwards.
AAGGTTTTTATACAAAAAACTTCAATATCACGAAACTAATATCTAAAAATAATCTAAAAAAAGATATACGAAATTATATATATAATCAACACGAAAATAAAACAATCGCATCACTATATACAGCCCTTTTTTTAGCAATACCTGTATCAAAAGATTTAAGAGAGTTATTTTCTCAATATGGTGTATCTCATTTAGTAGCTATATCTGGATTTCATTTAGGTATCATTTCATTGGTTTTGTATTTTATTTTTACTATTATATATAGTCCAATTCATCAAAACTATTTTCCTTATAGAAACAAGAGGTTAGATATTTTAATCATAATCACTACTATATTATTTTTATATCTAATATTTTTAAATATTGTTCCATCTTTATTAAGAGCATTTGTTATGTTTGTCTTTGGTATATTTTTATTAAGAAACAATATAAAGCTATTTTCATTTGAGAGTTTACTTATTATCACTTTAGTTATTCTTGCACTATTTCCTAAGCTTCTTTTCTCTTTGTCCCTTTGGTTTAGTATAATGGGTGTTTTTTATATCTTACTTTTTGTACAATATTTTAAAAATCTAAATAAATATATGCAAATTATATTATTTAATTTTTGGTTATATTTAGCTGTAAATCCTATTACCCATTATTTTTTTGGAATCACTGCTTATGAACAACTTCTATCACCTATTTTAACTATATTATTCACTATATTTTATACTAGTACTATTTTATTACATATACTTAATTTTGGGAATCTATTTGATATATTTTTATTAGATATTTTTAGTCATTCTATTACACATTTAGAGATATTTACACCTGTTTGGTTTTTTGTTTTATATCTGATTGTTAGTATAGCTTCTATTTTTAATAGATATTTATTTTATCTTTTAAATATACTTTTTATTGGATTTAATCTTTATATATATATTTAGGATAAGTAGTAGCATAGTCTAATTATATATTAAGTTTTAATTAAGATTAAACTAATACCAAATAAAAAAGCCCCTTTATAAGGGGCTTTTTTTGTGACTTTAAATTTAAACTTTATTTCGTAGAGTTTTAGTGATCTACAGCACCATCAGCACCAATACCTGTTTGACATCTAATATCTTGAGCATCAAACTCTTCAATACATCTAGCAGCATCATCACTACTATCAGTAATAGAGAAGAACCAAATAGATATAAACGCTAAAGGTACAGAAAATACTGCAGGGAATTTATAAGGAACAATAGCTTCACCCATTCCTAGAATCTGTGTCCATACAACAGGACCTAAAATTACAAGAATTAAAGCAGAAGAAAGACCAATATATCCACCAATAACAGCACCTCTAGTAGTTAATTTCTTCCAGAAGATTGACATAAATAATACTGGGAAGTTAGCTGAAGCTGCAATTGTAAATGCTAGAGCAACAACGAACGCAATATTTTGTTTTTCAAAAGCGATACCAAAGATAATAGCAGCAACACCAATAGCAAGTGTAGCATATCTAGAAACAGCCATCTCTTTTTTCTCATCTACTTTTTTACCATCAGCAAAAGCATTTGCATAAAGGTCATGTGAAACTGCAGATGCACCTGCTAGTGTAAGTCCAGAAACAACCGCTAAAATAGTAGCAAAAGCAACAGCCGATATAAATCCTAAGAAATAATCTCCACCAACAGCATGTGCAAGCCAGATAGCAGCCATATTGTTCATACCTTTTAGTGTAACACCATCTTCAGCTAAATAAGCACCACCTTCAGCACCAAGCACAAGTACAATAGCACCAAATCCCATGATAAATGTAAGGATATAGAAATAACCAATTAAACCAGTTGCAACAAATACTGATTTTCTAGCCTCTTTTGCATCAGAAACAGTAAAAAATCTCATAAGAATATGAGGCAAACCAGCAGTACCAAACATCAAAGCAATACCTAATGAGATTGCAGAGATAGGATCAGATACAAGTCCACCTGGAGTCATAATAGCTTCACCTTTTGAGTGGATCTCAGTTGCAGTTCTAAATAACTCTTCAAAAGAGAATCCAAAGTTTGCCATAACCATAATAGACATAAATGTTGTACCTAATAGTAGTAAAATAGCTTTAATAATTTGTACCCAAGTAGTAGCAAGCATACCACCAAAAACAACATACATAACCATCAACGCACCAACAAGTACAACAGCTATCTCATAATCAAGACCAAATAAAATCTCAATAAGTTTACCAGAACCAACCATTTGAGCAATAAGATATAAAATAACAACAGCAATAGAACCTAGGGCACCTAAAATTCTAATTGGTTTTTGTTTTAATCTATAAGCAGTAACATCAGCAAATGTATATTTACCTAAGTTTCTTAATTGTTCAGAGATCATAAATAAAATTACAGGCCAACCAACAAGGAAACCAATAGAGAAAATCAATCCATCATAACCTTTTAAGTAAACCATACCTGTAATACCAAGAAATGACGCAGCTGACATATAATCACCAGCAATCGCTGTACCATTTTGTGTACCTGTTATACCACCACCAGCAGTATAAAAATCACTAGCAGATTTTGTTTTCTTTGAAGCCCAGTAAGTGATACCTAGTGTAGCAAAAACAAAGATAAAAAACATAACAATAGCTGGAACATTTAACTCATCAGCTTTTGTTCCAGCTCCTAAATCAGCACCCGCACCAAATGCAACTGCAGCTGTTAGCATCAAAAGAGTAATAACTTTATTTAACATTATTTAACTCCTTTTGAAAATCTTCTTTTACATCATTTAATAAACCATCAAACTCACTATTTGCTCTTTTAACATAAATACCTGTTAAAATAAATGCAAAAATAATGATTGCAATACCAACTGGAATACCAACAGTTGCCATCCCCCCTGCTGCTAATTTTGCACCTAATACTTCAGGGCTAAATGCTATTAATAAAATAAATGCATAATAAACCACTAAAATAGTAACTGTAAGTTTTAGAGCAAAACTACTTCTTTCAGAAATCAATTTCTGATAAGAGGGATTTGCTTTAATCTTTTCTACCATTGCTTTTTCCACAATAATCTCCTTTTTTTAATATGAAATGAATTGTAGATTTTGTATATAGCATTAAAATAGCATTGTTGATATTAATTCTGTTAATTGTTAATATAATCTTAATGGTGTATATTTTAGTAACACTTTTAACTAAGAGTAATAAAGAAATCGCCCATTGTTTGAAGATATGTAACAATATATTAAGAAGTTTTTATTTTGAAAATAGATAAAACTACTTAATCATATCTATTTTTTAATTGTGTAGCCTACACCTTTTATATTTATAATAAAATCTTCCTGTAGTGTTTTTTTTAAACGACTCATCTCAGTTCTTATAGTAGCATCACTTACAGGTTCATTATTCCAAATATACTCTCTTAGTGTTTCAATAGATATAACAATACCAATATTTAAAGATAGATATTTAATAATTTGTAATCTTTTATTTGTTAGAATTTGTAACTCTTTATGAAAATACAAACTATTTTTTTCTATATCAAGTGCATAGTTTTTACTAAGTGTTATATACTTATTGTTATCATTTTTTATATTTAACATCTCTTTTTGTATACGAAGTTCCAACTCTTTTAGATGAAAAGGTTTTTTTAAATAATCAATTGCACCTAGTTCAAATGCTGTTGATATTGTATCGATATTAACATCAGCACTTATAAATATAGTTGGAGTAAAAGTGCTTTTTTCTTTTAGATGCTTTATAATTGTCAATCCATCAATATTTGGAACATTAATATCTAAAATCAATAAATCATAATCTTGA
>JAYEJC010000046.1:0-9110 GCA_034660335.1 Campylobacterota bacterium | reverse complement strand
TTTATCTCTATTTATCTCTATAATTGTCATTATTGAACTTCTAAGGTTATGTGTATTTATAAAGGTTTGTTGTAAGCTCCATTAAAGCAAAGATATAAAACTCACTATTTTCAATATTTGTATGCTTAAAAAAATTTTTCAATTCAATTTTTACATATACTGTATCTGATTTTGATTGAACTTTCCATCTGTTTATTATTTTCATAGCATATGACCTATTTTTTTTTCAATATTTCTAGGTACTTTTTCATTCTTAAGGATATGGTTATACTCAATAGACACACCTAAATCTTTTTGTATGATATTTAAAAGTTTTGATATTTTAAACTCTATATAGTCAAGTTTATTTCCAATATATAAAAAGATAAAAATATCTGCATGTAAACGAAATAAAAAAAGATTATTATTTAAAGGTTCTTTAAAGTTTGTTATACCTTTTAAGTTTTTTTGCATAAGAACGGCACTTTTTTTTAATAAATCATCACCCTTTAAAGTACCAAAGAGTTTATTATAGTTCCTAAAATCTTTAATATCAAATTTTCCACAAAGTACAGTGTGTTGATAGTCTGCACATTTTCTAAGAAGTGCTATAAGAGCATCACGATTTAAAAGTTTTGTTAATGGATCAGAAAAGAAAAAGTTATTTCTCATAATATCAAGTTCAGATAACTCAATTTTATTTGAAATACCTATCTCATTTTCTTCTAATACCCCTTGTTCTTTTACTATATTTATAAATATATCGTATAGTTCTGGATCAAATTTTCCCCTTCTTGCATATTATCCATTATAGATATAGCTTTTTCAAGTGACATTGCACCTCTATATATTCTTCTTGTGGTTAGTGCATCAAAAACATCAGCGATTGATATTATTCTAGCACCAAGAGGTATCTCTTTAGCTTTTAGCCCATCTGGATAACCAGTACCATTATAGTTTTCATGATGATGTTTTACTGTAGGTGCTAAATATTTAAAGTGTTCCATTTTTTCAAGTATTTTCCCACTTAATGTACCATATTGTTTGATTAGTTGGTATTCATTTTCTTCTAGTTTCCCTGGTTTTAAAAGTACGGCGTCTGGTATACCTATTTTTCCTACATCATGTAATAACGATGCTGTATATATTTGATTGCAATCCTCAAGACTCAATCCTAAGGTTGCTGATAATATATATGAATATTTTGCAACTCTTTCTGAGTGACCTTGTGTGTAAGCATCTCTTAATTCTATTGCATATACTAGATGATTTATATCAGAAAATGACATTTTTGGGTCTATACGCAATATAATCCTTTAATAATTTTATTGATTATATCTAAAAAAAACTAAATACTATTTCTAAAATGTTACATAAAATATAATATCTCTAGTTTGGTGTGTAAAGTAATTAATCTAAAATATTCAAAATGTTAAAATATAAAATAAAAAATCTGGAGAGTAAATGATACTAAAGTTTAAAAAATGGTACCCAAAAATAAAACCATCAGCATGGGTAGCACCAAGTGCAGATGTCATAGGTGATGTTAAAATAGGAAAAGATAGTTCTATTTGGTTTGGTGCAGTTATAAGAGGTGATGTTCATAAAATAAGAATAGGAAAAAGGACATCTATTCAAGATCTTAGTATGGTGCATGTAACACACTATAAAAAAGAGGATAGAAGTGATGGAAATCCAACAATTATTGGTGATGATGTTACAATTGGACATAAAGTGATGCTTCATGGATGTACAATAAAAAATGGCTGTTTAATAGGAATGAGTGCTACTATTTTAGATGGTGCAGTAATAGGTGAGGGTAGTATAGTAGGTGCTCACTCTTTAGTGACATCAAATAAAGTTTTCCCTCCAAATAGTTTGATTATGGGGAGTCCAGCTAAAGTTGTAAAAACATTAACACAAGATGAGGTAGATGGACTTATAGCTCATGCAAAAAGATATGTGAATTTTAAAAATGAGTATCATATAGATAGTTAACTATTTATTATCTTTATTATTCAACTTATGAGAAAGAGCTATTTGTTTAGCTCTTAGTTCAAGATATTCTTGTTTCTTTTTTATTTGAAGTTCCCTTTTTTCTTTTTCAAGTTGGGCAGGTCTTAGATAATTGGTATAGATAATAACAGATAAAGATATAACTACAATAGTTATGATAGAATAAAAGTTATTTAAAACAATACTTTGTCGTTTTGTTACTTTGTACTCCTTCTCTTGCAACTCTTGTATATGTTTTATTCTATCCATATCTATTTATCTAAACTAAACCGTGTTTTAGTACTTCTTCTATTTTACTAACAGCAACTATCTCTAAAGAATCTTTTACCTCTTGTGGTATATCTTTTAGATCTCTTTTATAGTTTTTTGTAGGTATTAACACTTTTTTCATTTTTGCTTTATATGCAGCAATTAGTTTCTCTTTTAGTCCACCAATTGGTAAAACTTTTCCTGTAAGTGTAAGCTCACCTGTCATAGCTAAATTGGCTTTTACTTTTTGGTTAGAAAGTATAGAAGCTATAGTCAATGCCATAGCAATACCAGCACTTGGACCATCTTTTGGTGTAGCACCTTCAGGGATATGCATATGGATATCTTTATCTTTGAAAGTTGCATTTTGGAGTTGATTTTTATCGATTAAACCTTTTACAACACTATGTGAAATTCTAGCTGATTCTTTCATAACATCACCCATATTTCCAGTAAGAGACATAAGCCCCTTACCTTCAAATTTTGCTGCTTCTATTTTAAGTACATCGCCACCAACGCTAGTCCAAGCCAAACCATTAACAATCCCAATACTATTTTTTTTACTCGCTTCTTCTATCTCAAAAACTGGATTATCTAAGTATTCTTCTAAATTACTTTTATTGATTATAACTTTTTTTAATTTTTTATTATACATAAGTTCTTTTGCTACTTTTCTATATAGTTTTGAAAAAACTCTTCTTAGATTTCTTACTCCAGCTTCTCTTGTAAACTTCTCTACAATAAGTTTTATTGTACTATCACTTAGTGATATCTCTTGTTTTTTTAATCCATGTTTTTTTAACTCTTGAGGTATTAAATATTTTTTTGCAATATGAAATTTTTCACTAGGGGTATAGCTACTAATTTGAATAAATTCCATTCTATCTCTAAGTGGAGCAGGGATAGAGCTAACATTGTTAGCAGTTGCTATAAAAATAGATGAACTTAGATCAATATTGAAGTTTAAGTATAGGTCTCTAAAAGCGTGATTTTGTTCAGGATCAAGTATCTCAAGCATAACAGCACTTGGGTCCCCTCTATGGTTTGCACCAACTTTATCTATCTCATCTAAAACAACAACAGGGTTCATTTTTTTTGCAGTGACAAGTCCATGTACTATTCGCCCAGGCATAGAGCCTACATAAGTTCTTCTATGACCTCTTAGTTCATTTACATCTTCCATACCACCTAGTGCTATTCTTACAAGTGGTCTATTTAATGCTGTTGCAATAGAGTTTGCTAAAGATGTTTTACCGACACCTGGAGGACCTACAAAACATAAAACAGTACTATTATCTTTATCTGTTTTAATTTTTCTTTTTTTCAAAAGTTGTTTTACTGCAAAAAATTCAACTATTCTGTTTTTTGGTTTTTGTAGTGCATAGTGGTCTTCATTTAGTTGGGATTCTACTTCTAAAACATCTATTATATCTTTTGATTTTTTTCCAAAAGGTATCTCAAGTACTTGTTCTACATATGTTTGTAATGTTGAGGCATCACCGCTATCTGGATGCATACGACTTAGTTTGTCTATCTGTTTTTTTGTCTCTTTATATCCATCTTTTGGCATAAAAGGTTTTAACTCTTTTAAACTTTTTCTAAAAGATTCTATCTCTTTATCTCTTGTATTATCACTCCCTAACTCTTTTTGGATAGTTTTTAATTGCTCTTTTAAGATATAGTCTTTTTGTGTTTTATCAAGTTTTGTATTTACTTTTGCTGTTATCTCATTTTTTAGTTTAAAAGTCTCTATCTCATTTTTTATATGTTCTATAATACCAAGAAGTCTTAGCTCTATATTTTTTTCTTTAAATAATTTATAAGCTTCTTCATTGGAAATCTTTATGACTGATGATATTAAATCAGCTATTCTAATAGGATCACCATTTTCATCAATTGTTTTGATTAAATCTACAGGAAATTTTGTATTTAGTTTTGATAAGTTGTTTATATGTGTTTTTAAAATCTCAATAATTGCTTTTATTTTATCTTGATCATATGGTATATGTTCTAAAATATCTACGATACCCATTAGTGGTGAACCATTTACTATCTCTTTTATTTCAACTTTTTCCAAACCCTGAAATAAAACTTTTATTCTACCATCAGGAAGTGTTATTTTTCTCATAATATTTCCAACAACAGCTACATTATAAAATTCATTTGATGTTTGATCTTCTGTTTGACTACTTACAGCTACTGTTATTAGTTTGTTATTTGTCATAGCATACTCAACTGCATTGATGTTTTGTTCATCATTTATAAAAATAGGTGCTATCATAAAAGGGTATAAAAACATACTCTCTTCTACTAAAATAGGTAACCTATCTGGAAAGTTATCATAATCCTCTAATTTCATTTTTTAATTCTCCTATTCAAAAATCCATCTATACCAAGGTACATTTACCTTTTGTATAGAATCAATATTTTTCCAGTTTTGTTCAGCTTTAGCTTTATAAAACTGTTGTGCTTTTGGTTTATCTACTCGTGTGTATAATTCAGATATCTCTTGATCAAAAATTGCTTTTGCCATAAGAAGTCTGGCTTTTATAGTTTGAACTAAATATATATATTCAGAATTTTTATATCTTTTTATAAATATATCAGTTTGTTTGATTGTTTTATTTAAGAGCTCTTGTTCTCTAAATTGGTTTTGAAAAGCTAAAAAGTTTGATTTTATTTTTAAAAATCTAATATAATCAGCATCACCTTTAAGTCCAAATTTTTTTAGATATTCATCAAAATAGTAATTAGCCATTTGATACTCTTCATCCTCCATATGGGCATTTGCAATAATCATAATAGCACTTGGTAGAAGTGGTGAGTTTCTATGTTCTGATTCAAGTGATGTGTATGTGTCATCAGCTTGATCTAATTGGTATGTTGATATTTGTTTTATCATTTTATTGTACCAATATACAGCTGGCTTATTGTACTCTTGTTGCTCTTTTGATGCACAAGCTGTAAATATGTTAATAAATATAAAAGTTGATAAAATTAATAGTTTATTTTTCATGATTTCCCTTCATCTATTTTAAAATTGAAATTTTATCTAATATATTATTTGATACAATTGAATTAGAGCTTTGTTCTATTTAATAATAGGTTAAATTTATGTATAAAAATAGTTTTACAATTTTAGAAGTATTAGTATCTTTGATTATTCTTTCATTAGTTGTTGTTAGTACAATTAAATTATATGAAAATAACAACACAAATAGTGCTATATATTATCAATTACAAAATCAAGAAAACGAATTTATAACAACACATAAAGTTACAAATAGTGAAAATATAATATATCATTGAATTTTGATAATTTAATTGCAATATGCAATATTTTTATATATATTTTTAAATTATGGTAAAATATATTTATGAAAATCACACAACAACAAAAAGATATACTAGAAGCTGTTAAACAATATAAAACAATTAAAATAAATGCATTTGCAGGTACAGGTAAAACAACTACACTAAAATTAATTGCAGAGCAATATGGACAAAAAAAGATACTGTATTTGGCATTTAATAGTAGTATTAAAAATGAGGCAAGTACAATATTTCCTAAAAATACATTTGTAAAGACTACACATGGACTGGCATTTAGTGCTATAAAAAAGAATACAAACATTGATCTAAACAATATTGTAAACTATCGTGCTATTGATATCTCAAAAGAGTTTAATATATCTTATAATCAAGCTATAACAACACTGAAAATATTTGAAAGTTTTTGCAATAGTGCAAAAGATGAGATAACAAAAACGGATATAGAGCATAAAACAGCAAAAAAAATGTTTGATTATATGCTTATTAATAAATTAAAACCAACACATGCTTTTTATTTAAAATATTTTTATCTACTTATAAAAACAAATCAAATATCACAATATGGATACGATATTATTATGCTTGATGAGGCACAAGATACAAATGAGGTGACTTTAGGTATTTTTGAAGCACTAAAATCAAAAACAAAAATATATGTAGGAGATGAACATCAACAAATATATTCGTTTAGAGGTAGTAAAAATGCTCTAAATAAAATCAAGTCTGATAAAAAACTATATCTATCTTGTAGTTTTAGATTTAATAACACAATAGCATCTTTTGCAAATAAACTTTTACAGCAATTTAAAAATGAAAAAGTAAAAATTGATGTAACAGATTCTAATGATACACCTATAAAAACATATGGTTATATATCAAGAACAAATGCAACACTTATATCAATAATAGCTCAAAGAATAGATAAACGAATACCATTTGTAACAGTAAGAGATCCAAATGAGATTTTTAGTTTAACTAGTGAGGTTCATTATTTTCTAAACGATGAAAAAAAACTGATAAAACGAAATAGATTTTTAAAAGATTTTAATAATGAAGATGATTTATCCCAATATGCAAAAGAGGTTGAAGATTATGAGTTAAAGTCTGCTATAAAAGTAGCTAAGGAATACAAAGAAAAAATATTTGATTTTTATAAAATCGCTGATAAATTTTATAAAGCATGGCAAAATAGAAAAAATAATGGTTTTGAGTCAAGATTAAGTGAGATACTTTTTTTAACAACAGCACATACAGCAAAAGGTCTAGAGTGGGATAGTGTAGTAATTGCTGATGACTTTACCGATTTTGCTGATTTGATTGTTGATTTTGGATGTGATAGTTTAAAAGAGTTACAAGAGGAGCAAAACTATCTTCCAAATCAAGAACTACTTGATGAATTTAATCTATTTTATGTCGCAATAACCAGAGCTAGAAAATATATACAAAAAGATAGTGAAAATTTTCACTATCTTATGGCAAAAGATATTAATAAATTAATAAGTAGTAGAATAAAAGAGACAAAACAAGATATTGCAAATTTATCAATAAATAAAAAGGTAAGCATATCAAAATTAGAAAAAGAGGATAAACAAAGTTTAAGACAACAAAGAAATTTAGATGATGGAAAAGCTAAAAATAGTGGATTAAAATGGAGTTTAGAAGATAAAATAAAAGCAAAAAGTATGTTTAATAAAGATAATCCAATAGGTCAAATAGCTTTAAAACTTGAAAGAACTGCTAATTCAATTATTGGTGAACTTTTAAAAAGTGAAGTTATTAATAAAAGTTCACAAATATTATTAGTAAAATTATTAAAAGAAAACCCTAGAAATGCAAAAAAAAGTATTCTAACTGTATAATGCAATTATGAAAACAAAAAGAATATATATAAATAATGAAAAAGAGATAAAGTTTACATTTAAACAAAATAGATACGACTTTATAGTTGATGAGATACCATTAAAAAAGTGGAGTGGTAGAGGTAATTTTTTGATATTAAAAATAAAAAAAGTATTTACTTCCACATGGGAACTTTTATCTATTATATCAAAAACTTTAAATATTGCTGAGCACCAAATTGGTTATGCAGGATTAAAAGATAAAAACGCGACTACTACTCAGTATATAAGTATACCACTTAATAAAAGTCGTGATTATAAGTTATTAAACAGTAAAAACATTGAGGTATTAGCCACATATAGAGATGATCAAAAACTAAAAATAGGTGATCTAGAAGGTAATAGATTTAAGATAACTATAAAAGATATAAACCCAGATGATTTGACTTTAATATATAATAGAATATCTCAAATACAAAAACATGGAATACCAAACTATTATGGTTTTCAAAGATTTGGAAAAGATGATAAATTTGAAAAGACAAAAGCATTGATATATGGCGAAGAGTATCAAAATGATAAAAAACTAGATAAGTTTATGAAGTTTACATATCAAAGTTATTTTTTTAATGGATGGCTAGCTAAAAGGGTAGAGATATCAAAAGAGAAAGATAGTAAAAAGTTGGTGATATTAGATGGTGATATATTTAAAGATAAAAATAAAAAAACAATAACAGGTTTATTGCCAGGGAGAAAAGTACAAAGAGCTACATCCAAAGCAGCTATGATTGAAAAAAACTTTGATGATATTTTTATTCATGAAAAAGGTTCAAGACGAGATGCGTGGATATATCCAAAAGATATTAAAAATAATTATAACAGTGAGAAAAAAAGTATGTTGTTGTCATTTTCACTTCCAAAAGGTAGCTATGCCACTGTTTTGATCGAGAGTCTTGCAAATTTAAATTATGGGTATTAAAAAAAGATATAAATAAAAAAGCCTCTAGAAAAACTCTAGAGGCTTTATTGTACTAAATAAACTTAATTATTTAGCAGCTTTTGTTTCATCTGAATATTTATATCCTAAATCATAAGCTTTTAAGTTTATCTCATGTACTTTTGCAGGTACTTTTGAAAGCATAACCTCTTTTAAAAGTTCTTTATCAATAGCATCCATATAATTATTTGCAATCGCAAGTGCTACAACAGATTGAGTAATAACATTACCAACCTCTTCTTTTGCTATAGTGATGATAGGTATCTCAACTATATTCCAAGTTTTTCTATCCTCTTCACTAGCTTTTACAAGATTTGGTTCAATTACTATTGTACCACCTGGTGTTACACCATCTTTAAAAGAGTTGTAACTTACTTGTGCAACAGATAACATAAAGTCAATCTCACCATCATTTGCATAAGGGTAAAAAATCTCATCATCATCAAGAGTGATATCAACAACAGTTGGACCACCTCTTACTTGTGATGTATATGTTGCAGTTTTTAATCCATGCCCACCAGATTTAATTTTTGCAGCTGCAAAAATCTCACCAGCAAGAAGAACACCTTGTCCACCAACACCTGTAAATCTCATTAGTTTTCTAGCCATGTGTTACTCCTTAAATCTTTTTCTCAAAGTCATCTTGAGTTATTTTTGCTCTTTTACCTTGATGTACATCTTTAATATCTTGATACATA
>JAYEJC010000045.1:0-9224 GCA_034660335.1 Campylobacterota bacterium | reverse complement strand
ATATTTTTTATGTGATTTATACCTAGTATCAGTTTTTTGTGTCACGACATCTTTTTGTTTTTGTTTTTTTTGTGGATCTTTTTCTACATATATTTTTTCTTTTGTCCAAGGGTCTAGTTCAGTATAATACATAAGTGTTGAGTATGTAGATGGTGTTGGTGTGAAAACCTGTACTTGCTCTGGATTTAGTTTTAAGTCTGCATTTGCAAAAGTTTTTAAATCTTCCATATCTTTTTGGGTGCTTCCTGGATGAGCAGCAATCATATAGTATGTAAGAAATTGTTTTTTTCCACTTTGTTTATTTAGCTCTTCAAAATTTTGTTTAAAATCTGTAAGTACTTTTTTGTTTGGTTTACCCATATATTTTAATACTTTGCTTTCACTATGTTCTGGGGCTATTTTCATCTGACCACTTACATGGTGTGATACTATCTCTTTTAAGTACTCTTTTCCATAGTGTTTATCTTCATTTATCAAATCGTATCGTATTCCACTATTTACAAATACTTTTTTAACTCCAGGCGTATTTCTAATATCTTGAAGTAAGTTTATATTTCTTTTATGATTTGGTTTAAGTACTGGGCAAATTTTATAGTCATTCCACTCTTTTTTTCTATTATTTGGCTGAAACATTCTAAAACCTGTACATCTTCTATCTTCACATACACCTTTTTCTAGCTTTTTATTACACTCATATCCGTACATATTTGCAGTTGCCCCACCAACATCAGATATAGTACCTTTGAATTTTGGATTTTTAGTGAAATCCTTCACCTCTTTTAAAATAGATGCTTCACTTCTACTTCTTATGGTTCGTCCTTGATGTACAGAGATAGCACAAAAGTTACACTCACCATAACAACCATGATGAGTAGTAACTGAAAATCGTATAGTCTCCATAGCTTTTACTTTTCCATCTTTTGCATAGTGTGGATGAACTTCTCTTTCATATGGTAGATTGTAAACATTGTCTATTTCAGGTTCTTCCATATAAAACTGTGGTGGATTTTGGATTAAAAATCTGCCGTTGTGTTCTTGATATAAACCTTTTGATGTAAGTGGGTCATTGTTTTCATAAAAAAGATGAAACATATCTATAAATTTTGTTTTGTCATTTTTATCTTGACACTCTTTAAGTGTTGGTAGTTCTATAAAAGATTCTTTTTTTTCTTTTGAGATATAACATAAGCCTCTTATATCTTCATAACTTGTACCATTTTTTAAAGTATTTGCAAGTTCAACTATAGTTTTTTCAGCCATTCCATATACAAGTATATCAGCCTTTGCATCAAATAAAATACTACCTCTTACTTTGTTTGACCAAAAATCATAATGTGCAGTTCTTCTCAAACTTGCTTCTATACCACCTAAAACTATAGGTGCAGTATCTTTAAAATATCTTCTTATTAAGTTTGAATAAACTAAAGTAGCTCTATCAGGACGGCGGTTATTTACCATACCTGGAGTGAAGTCATCTGAGTTTCTAAACTTTTTTAGTGCAGTATAGTTTGCAACCATAGAATCCACAAGCCCAGAACTCACACCCCAAAATAATTTTGGCTCACCAAGTCTAGTGATATCTATGTCTGATTCATAATCTGGTTGAGCTATGATACCCACTTTGAAACCTTGCTGAAGTAGTAGTTGTCCAACTATAGCCATACCACTATAGGGACTATCTATATAAGTATCTCCACTTATAAGTATGATATCTAACTGATTCCAGCCTAGTTTTTGAAGCTCTTCTTTTGTTGTAGGTATAAACATATTGATTCTTTTTATTGGTATAACTCGCGATTATACAACAAATTTCTTAATGCTATTTAATCTATAAAATATAGTTCAATCCTCTAATAAGTTTTATTTAAGATTAAGAAAATTTAGATTTAACAAAAATTTAACATATTTAATATAAAATCACACAAAAGGTATAATATGGATTTAAATTTTTTAAAAGAGATTGTTGATTATGGAATTATTGGTGTTTTGGGTATTATGAGTTTTTTATCTATTGGTTTATATATTGAAAGACTCCTTTTTTTTAGACAAATCAATCTTTCAAATTACAAATACAAAGAAAACCTAGAACTTGATATCACAAACAATATATCTATCATATCATCATTTGCATCAAACTCTGTGTATATAGGTCTTTTAGGTACCGTTTTTGGTATCATTATCACATTTTTAGCTATGGGTGAAAGTGGGAATATAGATGTCAAAATCATTATGAGTTCACTAGGACTTGCACTAAAAGCTACTGCTATGGGTTTGATTGTCGCTATTCCATCTATGATGTTTTATAATCATCTAGCAAGAAAAATAGAAGTGCTTTTGACATTATGGGATATAGCCCAAAAGAAAAATAGTGAAGCTTAAAAAATATGACTCTATAAATGTAGTCCCATTTATAGATATAATGCTTGTACTTTTAGTCATAGTCCTTACTACAGCTACTTTTGTAGCAAAAGGTATTATACCTATTGATTTAAGTGAAGCAAAAAGTAGCAACAAACTTTTAAAAAACAAAGAGCTAACTATATCTATAAATCTAAAATCAGAGATATATTTCAATAAAAAAAGGGTCCAAAAAGATGAGATAATCTCATCTTTAAAAGAGTTTAAAACAACAACAAATATAAGTATAAGCTGCGATAAAGATGCAAAATTTGAAAGCTTTGTTTATATTATAGATATACTAAAAGACAAAGGCTATAAAAACCTAGGGATAATCACAAAATATGAATAGATATATATTATCTTTTTTTATCACCACTATTTTGTATTCTAGTTTGTTTGCAGCATTGTTTTACAACTACAACAAAACAACAAAACTAGAGTCAAAATCATCAAAAAGTAATCAAAGTGTAAAATTCACCATCATATCAAAAGCAAAAACAACAACACAAAAAAAGGTAAAAAAGAGTGAAAAAAAGATTATCAAAAAACCAAAAATTAAGAAAAAAATAGAAAAAAAGATAAAAAAGAAAACAATTAAAAAAACACCAACAAAACCAATCAAAAAAGTAGAAACTAAAAAACTAAAAAAACCAATCACCCCAAAGAAAATAGAAAAACAAGATATTCAAAAACCAATTCAAAAAGTCAAAAAAGATATACCAAAAAAAATAGTAAAAAAACAAACACCATCACCAAAACAGATAAAACAACAAATCAAACAAAACAAAAGTAAAAATGAACAAAAAATATTAAATGACAATCAAAAACAACAAACCAAAATAAAACAAAACCAATACTACAGCAAAATAAAAAATATAATATTTAAAAATAAAAGATATCCAAAAATTGCTATAAGAAGAGGTATCGAAAGTAGTGTAAAAGTAGACTTTACTATATCAAAAGATGGCAAACTTCTAAGTTTTGATATCATAAATGGTAATAAGATATTTAAAAACTCTATAAAAGATGCCATTACAAAATCGTTTCCACTTACCCCTCCAAAGGGACTTTTTGTTACGAATATCAACTTATCTATCACAATTGAATATAAATTATACTAATATTAAATTTATTAAGTTACAATATTAATTATTTTTTATAAGGAACAAAATATGATTAAAAGTACAATAAGAAATTTTATTGGTACACTATCTATAGCATCTGTTTTATTAATCACAGGATGCAATGATATAGATAATTCAGATGGTAATACAGTTGGGAGTAACTTAATAAATGCTGAAATTATAGAGGATATAAATGCATCTACTATGTTAACTATAGTAAAATCATCTATAGATGCAAATGCAACAAATGCATTTGGATATAAAGCAGTAAAACTTAGCTACAAAACAAAAGGTCAAAATAATAAAGATATTACGGCATCTGGTCTTTTAGTGATACCAACAGCAAGTGAAGCATATGCTCAATACAGAACAGCTATAGGGGAAGATCCATTTTCAATATCTATGATATGTGATAACCATGGTACTATTTTTACAAATGCAGAAGCACCATCAAATACAGAAGTAACAGATGGTATGCCAAATCATTCACTAGCTGTATCTATGACAGGATATGCTGGATTTGCAGCTATCTTACCTGACTATATTGGATATGGTGATTCAAATAGCACAAGAAAACCATATATGATGAGAAGTTCAGCAGCACAAGATAGTCTTGATATGATAAGAGCTAGTATTAGGTATATGACTGATAATGGTATATTATTTAATGGTCAACTATTTTTATCTGGATATTCACAAGGTGGATATAATACTTTGGCTTTAGCTAAAGATATAGAGTTAAATCATAGCGATGAATTTACACTAAAAGGTGTAGCACCAATGGCAGCACCATCTATGCTAAAAAACTTTGGTGATGCAGTGCTTCAAACTGATGCAAATATGTCTGTACCAGCTTTTATGGCATTTATCGCTGATTCTTATAGTTATTATAGTGATAATATCACACTTGATGAGATGATTTTAGATACTAAAACAGATGTTTTTGATACTTTATTTAATGGAACTAATGATATAACAGCTATTCATACAAACTTACAACTTCCGCTCAATGCACCAACACTTGGATTATTCAAATCTAGTTTTGTTACAGAGTATATGAATGATAACAACCATAAACTAAAACAACTTTTTGAAGCAAACGATGTAGTATCATGGAATAGTTCATCTCCTATTAATCTAATTCACTGTGAAAATGATGATGTGATACCTTATACTTTTAGTGCAGGTGCAAAACAATCTTTAGAAGCTTCTGGCTCAACAGATATAACACTTACACCTATTGATGGAAACTATACACATACTACATGTGGTCAAGCAGCATATGGTACAGCAATTAAATGGTTTAGTGAAATAAGAAAACCAGAGGAAAACTAAAATGAAAAACATAATAAAAATTACAGCTATTACAACTCTTTCAAGTGGTTTATTGTTTGCAAGTGGATGGAGGCTACCTGAATCTTCACCAAAATCTACAGCTCTAAGTGGTGCATATATCGCAAATGCTAATGGTGCAGATGCTACATACTACAACCCTGCAAATATGAGTTTCAATGAAAACAAAGCTCAAATGGAGATAGGGTTAATGAATGTATATCTTCCAAAGATGAGCTATACAGACAATGAAATATCACAATACAACGGAGATACTCTAGAAGAGAACACTCTAATACCTAGTATCTTTTTAACTTCAGGTGTATATGACAACAGCTCATTAAGATATGGTTTTTCACTTACTATTCCTGGTGGACTTACAAGAAGATGGGATGAAGCATATCCAAAAACATTTGCAGAGGAGTTTTCACTAAGAATTATAGAACTAAACCCAACAGTAGCATATAAAATATCTTCAAACCTTTCAATTGGTGGGGGACTAAGAGCTATATATAGTGATGGTGTGACCAAAAGTGATGGTGGCGATGCAAAACCTATCAAAAGAGATCTTGAGGGTACAACTATTGAATATGGTTATAATTTAGCTTTAGCATACAAACCAACAAAAAAATCAAATCTCTCTATCACATATAAATCAAATGTAGACCTAAATGAAGAGGGAAATGCAAAACTTTATATAAGTGGTACAAAAGTATATGATGGTGGAGCTAGTGTTAGTGTGCCATTACCTGCTGCACTCTCTATAGCGTACGCTTTTAAATTAGGCGATACCACTATAGAGCTTGAAGCAGATAGAACATATTGGTCATCATACGAGGATCTTGATTTTGAATATACAGATGATGTTACAGCTGCACTTATACAATATTTTGATACAGCAAAAGAGAGAAACTGGAAAGATACAGATGCCTTTAGATTAGGTATCACACACCAATGTACAGAAAGATTCACCGCTATGCTTGGATTTTCAAAAGATGGCAACCCTATTCCAGATGAATCAGTATCTTTTGAGTCACCAGATTACAACTCACACACCTACTCTGCTGGATTTGATTATAAATTAAGTGATAGCAGTTCATTTGGATTTGGATATTTATATAGTGAAAAGAAGGATAGAACTATCACAAATAGTTTAGCAGATGGTACAACTTATTTAAATGGAACTCTTAGTGATGCAAAAGCTCATATATCATCAATATCATATAGAATGGACTTTTAATGAAATTAGACTACAAATATAATAACTTTTATGAAATAATAGAACAAAACAGCAAACAAAATGGTAAAAAAACTATCCTTTATAGTGAAAATGGAAATTTAACAAACAACCAACTAAAAGATAAGATAGATACATTCGCTGATTTTTTAATACATAGTGGTATAAAAAAAGATGATAAAGTAGCTATGGTTATGGAAAATAGTGAGTATTTTATAATATCACTTTTTGCTATTACAAAAATAGGTGCTGTTGCAGTACCTATAAATAATTTTTTAAAAAATGAAGAGCTTGAGTATATACTAAACAACTCTAATGTTAAAATTCTAATCACTTCAGATAATTTTAAAGAACAATTCAAAGGTATAGAAAAAACAACACAAATAGAAAAAACAGTTTGGGTTAGAAGTGATATAACACCAGATAATATAAACTTTTGTTTTGATGATATTTTAACAAATCATATATTTAAAACAACAAATATCCAATACCCATCACTAGATGATATAGCTGTAATAGTATACACTTCAGGTACTACAGGTCACCCAAAAGGTGCTATGCTTAGTCATAAAAATATCTTATCAAACTGTATCTCAGGAAGTATAAGATTTGATATAGTTCCAAAAGATAGATTTATAGTATATCTACCTATGTTTCACTCTTTTACTTTATCTATTATGATTATGTTACCTCTATACAACAACTGTAGTGTTGTCATTGTAAAATCAATTTTTCCATTTGCAAATGTTTTAAAACAAGTTTTATTAAAAAGAGTAACAATATTTTTAGGTGCACCACAAATATACAATGCCCTAAACAAAGCAAAAATACCTTGGTATTTTATGTGGTTTAACTGTATTAGAGGTTTTGTAAGTGGAAGTGCTCCACTTAGTGAACAAGTCTTGATAGATTTTAAAAATAAGTTTAAAAAAGCAACTGTTATGGAGGGATATGGTCTAAGTGAGTGTTCTCCTGCTGTTGCTATCAACCCTTTTGAAAAACAAAAAAGCCTAAGTGTAGGTATACCCTTGCCATCTTATGAAGTAAAAATCGTAGATGAAGAGCTATTAGAACTAAAAACCAATGAAGTTGGTGAACTTATAGTAAAAGGTGATTGTGTTATGCAAGGCTACTACAATAATGAGGAAGCCACAAACTCAACTATTGTAAATGGCTGGTTAAAAACAGGTGACCTAGGAAAAAAAGATGAAGATGGATATATCTATGTAGTAGATAGAAAAAAAGATCTTATCATATCAAAAGGGGTAAATATATATCCACGAGAGATAGAAGAGCTTATATACAAACTAGATGATGTTGATGCTAGTGCTGTAGTAGGAATAGAGGATGAAACAAAAGATGAAAAAATAGTAGCTTTTATTCAACTAAAAGAGGATCTAAAAACAGATATAAATGAAAAAGATGTTAAAAAATACCTAAAAGAGCATTTAGCTAATTTTAAAGTACCAAAACATATCTATTTTATAGATGAACTTCCAAAAAATGCTACAAACAAAGTACTAAAAAGAAAACTAAAAGAGGATATTGACCTCTATATAAACAAATAGATAGATAGCTAAAACTAGCCATCTATTTGTATCTCCTCTTTTATCTGTAGTCCAAAACCATTCAGTCCTACAAATGAGTGTTTTCCACCACTTGTGATAAGCTTGATATCTTTTATACCCAAAGAGTTAAGGATTTGAGCTCCAATACCAAAGTCTTTTATGCTCTCTTTATTTTCTTTATTATTTTCCAAAAATATCAAAAGCCCACCTTTTGCTTGTAAGAAACTTATCGATTTTAGCATTGATTGTAGTTTTTCATCATTTAAAAAAAGATTTATATCTGATTCTACATTATGAAATTTAACTAAACTTGTCTCATCAATATTTCCAAATTGAATAACAGTATGTTTGTTTTCTAAGTGATCTACAAATATTTTTTTAATAACTTTTGTATTAAAAAAAGTTGAATCTTCGCTTGATTCTAAAGATACTAGTGATTCATGTGCCATTCTATACTCTATGATATCAGATATATAAACCTGTTTCATATTGTGTTTTGCTGCAAATATATCAAGATCATCTCTTCTTGCCATAGTTCCATCTTCTTTCATTATTTCACATATCACAGCTTCACCAGCAAGTCCAGATAGCTTACATAAATCTATACTACCCTCTGTATGACCTGTTCTTACTAGTGTACCTCCATCTTTTGCAATCAATGGAAATATATGACCAGGTCTTACAAGCTCAACAGCTCTACTTATAGGATTTGCAAGGATTCTAATAGTATCATCTCTTTCCCCTGCACTTATACCTGTACTTGCTTTTGCACAGTCTACAGATACAGTAAAAGCGGTCTCATATGATGATGTATTTGAAGCAACCATTGGATTTAGTTCAAGTCTATTTGCTGTTTCTTTTTGTACTGCCACACATATCAAACCTTTTGCATGTGTCGCCATAAAATTAACTTTTTGATCATCACTTAATGATGCTGCATAAACTAAGTCGCCCTCGTTTTCTCTATCTTCATCATCAAGCATTATTACCATATTGCCTTTTTTTATCTCTTCTATTGCCTCTTTGACTCTTTGTATAGCTGACATTATATATCGCCTTTATATATTTTTTTGTGATTATACCACAAATTTCAAAATTTGTGGTAAAAACACTTGACAATAATAGAAAAAATGACTATAATTCCACCACTTAAAAAGAATGATACTTATTGGGGTATCGCCAAGCGGTAAGGCAGTAGCTTTTGGTGCTACCATTCCTAGGTTCGAATCCTAGTATCCCATCCACTTTTTAAGTTTGTCGCGGAATAGAGCAGCTTGGTAGCTCGACGGGCTCATAACCCGTAGGTCGCTGGTTCAAATCCAGCTTCCGCAACCAATTATTTATGTTACTCAATTTTTTATGTTGGGGTATCGCCAAGCGGTAAGGCAGTAGCTTTTGGTGCTACCATTCCTAGGTTCGAATCCTAGTATCCCATCCACTTCAACACTTAATAAAATTTATTTTATTATTGTTTACTTTACAGTTCGCGGAATAGAGCAGCTTGGTAGCTCGACGGGCTCATAACCCGTAGGTCGCTGGTTCAAATCCAGCTTCCGCAACCAA
>JAYEJC010000044.1:0-27014 GCA_034660335.1 Campylobacterota bacterium | reverse complement strand
ATTAAGGTATATCAATGAAAATAAAATTTTTATTTGCTTTTATAGTTTCATTTTTAGTTTTGATTTTAGTTATCAACAAAATAGATAGTTATAAAAAAAATATTTTGCTTAAGCAAAAAACAGAAAATATGCAAAAACAATATCAATCAATCAATATATATTTAGATAAAATAGCTGATACTGTTTTTCAAGGTTTTATAAATAGAAAAGAGAATATAGATCTATTTAGTAAAAAAGATAGAATCAATTTATACAAGCATTTAAAAGATGACTATGAGGATTTAAAAAACTTAGATTTTTCACAGTTGCATTTTCATACTTCTGATAATAAATCATTTTTAAGATTTCACAAGCTTGAAAACTATGGTGATAGTTTAAAAAACTATAGATACAGTGTAGAGCAAGTAAATAAAACTCATAAAAAAATAAATGGCTTAGAAATAGGTAAGATTTTGCCAGGTTTTAGATATGTATATCCATTATTTGATTCAAATAATAGCTATATTGGTAGTGTTGAGAACTCTTTTTCTATTATGGCATTTATAAATCAACTTGATAGTTTGTATAATATACACACACATTTTATATTAAGTAAAGAACAAGTAGATAAAAATATAAATAAAGATGAGATGCACAATTTTGTTACAGCAGTTGAAAATGAAAGATTTTATAAGCTAAATACAGAGAATTGTACAGTTGGAGATAAAAGAAGAATTGTAAAAGAGGTTCTTTTTGGAGGTATATATGAGGATATAGTAACAGATGGTATAAACTCTAAAGACCCATTTAGTTTTGAATTTATTATTAAAGGTGTAACAAAAATAGTTACTTTTTTACCTGTTCATGATATTGAAAATACACATATAGGTTATTTTGTTTTTTATTATAAAGACAATGATTTAAAAATGATAAATAAAGATACAAATAAAAGGTATTATATATTTGGTATGATATTAGTTCTTATTTTTATTGTTTTATATAAGATATATTCACAACGAGATATGTTAAATAAAGAGGTAAATAAACAAACACAAAAATATCACAAAGCTAGTAAAGAGTTGGGTCTAAAAACAAAAGAGCTACATAGACTAAATAATTCATTGGAAGATAAAGTAAAATCAGAAGTTGACAAAAATAGAAAAAAAGAGTTTGAGCTTATGGAAGCTTCAAAAATGGTACAAATGGGTGAAATGATTGGAAATATCGCTCATCAATGGAGGCAGCCACTAAGTCTTATCTCTACTATTTCTACAAGTATTATAGTTAATAAAGAGTTAGGTATATTAGATGATAATACACTAGTTGATAATATGAATAAGATAAATGACTCTTCACAATATCTATCGGAGACTATTAATACATTTAGAAACTTTATAAAAGAGGAAAAGGTACTAAAAAATCAAGTATTACAAGAAAATATTACAAATGCAATTGATATTGTTGGTACAGTTTTAAGGGATGTTAATATAGATTTAATACAAGATGTTGATTATGAAAATCCAATTGATGTTTGTATTGTTTCAGGTGAGCTACCTCAAGTGATTATTAATATTATCAATAACGCAAAAGATATTTTATTAGAAAAAGAGTTGGAAGATATGTGGGTTAAAGTTGTGTTAATAAAAGAAGATAATAAAGCAATAATTACAATAGAAGATAATGCAGGTGGGATACCTGATGAGATCTTACCTAGTATTTTTGATCCATATTTTACGACAAAACATCAAAGTGTAGGTACAGGTCTTGGACTACATATGAGTAAAAGAATTGTAGTAGAGAGTTTAAAAGGTAAGTTGTATGCAAAAAATACAAACTTTGGTGCTAAATTTTATATTGAGTTACCTTTACAAAGTTAGCCCTTTTTTAGGGCTTAGTTCAACACCTCTATTTTATTTATAAGTATTTACTTTTCAAAGAGTACTTTATCTGTCAATAGTTTGAAATAATCCCTTGACCAAAACTCAAAGCCACTTTTATCTTTGATAAATGGACTCACCTCTTTTATGGCTGTATCTATATCCAGTTCATTAATTCTTTTATACATAAGCTCTTTAAATAGATTTTTATCTAGTATTGTATTATTATCCAAATCCCCACTTTCATACATTCTTTCCTGTAGATGCTCAAGGTTTAAAGGAGTATTTCTTTTTACATACCATTCGTAATCATACCAGTCACGACCCTTTACTCTTGAAGCCCATTTTCTACAAAGAACAGCATGCATTTTACCTGCGTATAAATTTGGAAGAGTCATTGTTATAATATTAAATGTTTTTGGTAGCAATAGTGTTTTAGCTTCTGTTTGAAACTTTAAAGGTGGATTTGTATCAACTTCAAATTTAATCTTTAATTTTTTCCCACTATGAACACCATCTAAAATATTTTCTATATCATTTACTTGGATATTAAGTGTATGAATAGATGTACCATTTTTTAAAAATGCAGATGCAATATCACTTTTAAAATCTTTTTTTATTTTTTGTGAAATATCGATAGTAATTCCTAAAGCCTCAAATTCATCAACTATAGAACTAAAATATTGTTCTAAATTAAAGTCACTATTTTTTTCTAATAGTGTAAAATCTAAATCTTCTGAAAACCTAGGAAGTCCATGAAGTATCCTTAGTGCTGTTCCACCATAAAAGGCTGCCTTTTCAAAAAAGCCACCTTGGTACAATCCCAAAAGAGCTATCTCTTGAAATACCTCTTTTAGTGCGTTTATTAAATCTGCTTGGGATGTTATCTTATAATTTGATAACATCTGTTCTATTATATTCATATCATATCCTCAATCACTAGGAGCAAAAATTTTATTTTTTTAGATTTGCTTATTTCGTAGTATTTTTGAAAAATCTTCATATCACAATCTTCTAATTCTTCCATATCAATTCTTAGATCATCTTCTAAAAACTCCAACATCATTTTTTTAGATGTTATTTGTATATCTTTTGTATAGTAGATTTTATCACACAAAGCTTTCTCTTTTGATGCAATTATAAAGTTTCCATTTTTTATAGATTCTATTTTTAAGCCAATAGGATATAACTCTTTTTTTATTTGTCTAAAACTATATGTACCAGTTTTTGTTTTAAAAGTTTTAGACCTTTTAGTCGTAGCACTTGTTATATCATGAACACTTTCAGGAATGAACCCATAAAAGTAAAGGGCATAATCAAATGATATGTATGATGGACTAAGTAATGTGTTTGCGATAATCTCTTTTGATATTATAGTTTTAGTAAATGGTGACTTATGTAAATATAGTCCTCTTTTTAAAGTTTCAAGTAGACCATCTTTTTTTAATTTATTTATTTTATCATTGATTCCATTATAACCACTATTTGTAAGTATAGTAGCTAATGAGGCATGATCTATAATATGTGTATTATATTGTTGTAAATTTTTTTCTATTGCAATATTCATATTTCACCTTTTGTATAAAAAATTGTTTATTAAGCAACTAACTATGTAATTATAGTCTATTTATTTCAATATATTACTTAAATATAAAAGATTGTTTATTAAGTAATTAGCTATGCTAAAATAGAGTAAATATTTTTTTTCATAAAGTTGATTAAACTATTTTATTCTTGATTAATATTTATAGTTAGCTTATTTAAAATAAACCCCCCTTAAATAAGGGATTTTATGTGGTTTTTTGTAGTTGAGAAAATTTCATTGTAGTTAGTTAACCCATAGGATACATAATATCAAGTTGTATCTGTTTTATTTCATTTAAAATATCTTCACCAAGTATCAGATCAAATGCGGCAAAGCTATCATCAAGTTGAGAAGCAGTTCTTGCACCTATAATAGTAGAAGCTACAAAATCAAACTGTTTTGAGTAAGCTACTGCTAAAGTAACAGGTGAGATATCAAGTTTTTCTGCAATTTGCATATATTTTGATGTTGTTAAAAGTGATTTTTCATTTACAAACCGTCTTCCTTGTACCCTTAGTCTACTATTTTCACTATTTAAATAATCTGCAAATCTAGTATCACTTGAATAAAGTTTATTATATTTTCCACTTAAAACACCACCTGCAATTGGAGAGTAGGGCAAAAGTGATATCTGTTCTTTTCTACAAATATCAGCTAATTCATCAAAAAATCTAGGATTGTTTAAAGAAAAATTATTTTGAATAGACTCGAATCGTGAGATACCTAGATTTTTTGATGTTTCATTTGCTTTTGTTAATCCATAAGCACTATCATTGGAAGTTCCTAGATATCTTACTTTTCCCTCTTGAACTAATTCATCAAAAGCTTTTAATGATTCTTCAATAGGGACAACAGTATCTGGCCAATGCATCTGATAAAGGTCAATATAATCTGTTCCAAGTCTTTTTAAACTACCCTCAATAGCAGTTTTGATATGAAATTTATCAATAGCTGTAAATCCATGGCGAATAGGTGGAACATACCAGCCATTTGCTGCTCCTGCAACTTTTGAAGCAATTATTATTTTATCTCTTTGTTTATTTTTTAGCCATTTCCCAATTATTGTTTCTGTAAGTCCAGCATCTTTGCTATTTGGTGGTACGGGATAGAGTTCTGCAGTGTCAAAAAAATTTATTCCTCTATCGTAGGATTTATCCATAATTTTAAAAGATTCTTTCTCATCACTCCATGAGCCAAAACTCATAGTACCCAAACAAATAGGTGTTACTCTTAGACCTGTTTTCCCAATATATCTGTATTGCATATGCTTTATCCTTTATCTTTTCTTATTGTAGCATCTCCTCGTTAAATATTTATTATATATTAGATATAATCGCTAAAAATAAATAAGGAAAAATATGAGTATAAAAAAAGCATTAATAAAAAGAAGTGGTGGCATTTGTGAACTATGTGGGTCTAGTGAATCTTTGGATGTATATGAAGTATCACCATCAAATGGCACAGTCCAAGAGAGTGTATTAGTGTGTAGTACTTGTAAAGAACAACTAGAAGACAATAGTAAAATGGATGAAAATCATTGGCACTGTTTAAATGATAGTATGTGGAGTGAAGTTGATGCTGTCAAAGTAGTAGCATATAGAGTATTAACAATCTTAAAAAAACAAGATATGTTAGATATGTTATATCTTGAAGATGATGTAAAAAATTGGGCAGATAAAGGTCTGGTTGCAGAAGAAACAAAAGCTATTCATAGAGACTCAAATGGAGTGATTTTAGCAGCTGGTGATACTGTAAATATTATTAAAGATTTAGAAGTTAAAGGTGCAGGATTTACTGCAAAAAGAGGAACAGCAGTACGAAATATATCTTTACCACATGATGATGAAACACATATTGAAGGTAGGGTAAATGGTGTTAAAATTATGATACTTACACAGTACCTAAAAAAAGCTTAATCAAGTTATTTTATTAAGTTTTTTTCAAAAGTGTGATGATTTTTCATCACACTTTTTTTATTTATTATTTATATTTCTTGTGTGACCTTCGATTATAAATCTTAGTGCATTTAGTCTTATGAAACCTTCTGCATCTTTTTGATTGTATACATCATCAGCTTCAAAAGTAGAATGAGCTTCACTAAATAATGACTTTGGAGATGTTCTTCCAACAACCATTACATTACCTTTATAAAGCTTAAGTTTTACATCACCTTCAACATGTTTTTGAGTACAATCAATAGCAGCTTGCATCATCTCTCTCTCTGGTGAGAACCAATATCCATTATAGATAAGTTCTGCATATTTTGGCATCATTGTATCTTTTAGGTGAGCTTCTTCTCTATCTAAACAAATAGACTCAATAGCTCTATGAGCTTTTAGCATAATAGTCCCACCTGGAGTTTCATAACATCCTCTAGCTTTCATACCAACATATCTATTTTCAACTATATCAATTCTTCCAATTCCATGTTTATTTCCATAGTCATTTAATGTTTTTAATAGTGTTGCAGGAGATAACTCTTCACCATTTATGGCATATGGGTCACCATTTTTATATGATATAGTGATATATTCAGCTTCATCTGGTGCATCTTCTGGAGATACTGACCATAGCCACATAGATTCTTCAGGTTGGGCATTTGGATCTTCTAAGTGAAGACCTTCATATGATATATGTAAAAGATTTGCATCCATTGAGTATGGGCTTACTGATGGATTTCCATTTTCATCTAAATGTTTTTGTGCTATTTCGATACCATGCTCTTTTGCGTATGCAAGTAGTTTTTCTCTACTATTTAAGTCCCACTCTCTCCAAGGTGCTATTACTGTAATATCAGGATTTAATCCTAAATATCCAAGTTCGAATCTTACTTGATCATTACCTTTTCCTGTAGCTCCATGTGATACAGCATCTGCACCCATTTTATTTGCTATCTCAATTTGTTTTTTTGAGATAAGTGGTCGTGCTATTGATGTACCTAATAGGTATTCACCTTCATATATAGCATTTGCTCTAAACATAGGGAAAACATAATCTTTTACAAACTCCTCTTTTATATCAAGAATAAAGATATTTTCAGGTTTTATACCATGTTCTAGTGCTTTTTGTCTAGCTGGTTCTACCTCTTCACCTTGACCTAAGTCTGCTGTGAATGTGATAACTTCAGCGTTATATTCATCTTGAAGCCATTTTAATATAATACTTGTATCAAGTCCACCACTATATGCTAAAACTACTTTTTTTACTTCTTTTTTATTACTCAATTTATCTCTCCATAATATATAAAAATTTTTGCAATTATATCAAAAAATTACTAATATAATAATTTATTTTGTTTCCTCAAACCTTTTAGCTTCATATTCAACTTCTAATAAAAATTTATCTAATAATTTATCTGTAGGTAGTTTATCTATTATCTCGCCATGTTTTATAATAAGTCCACTACCTTTTCCATAAGCTATAGCAACATCTGCACTTTTTGCTTCACCTAGTGCATTTACAACACAACCCATAACAGAGACATTTAATGGTGCTTTTATATGTTTGGTTGCTTTTTCTACTTCATCAACAGCACTTACTAAATCAGCCTCAATTCTTCCACAGGTTGGACAAGAGATGATATTTAGACCCTCTTTAATAATCCCTGCATCTTTTAAAATTGCACGACCCACTTCTATCTCTTTTTCAAGTTCACCTGTCATAGATACTCTTAGTGTATCACCTATACCATCAAGAAGTAAACTACCTAATGCAATTGATGATTTTACTGTACTATGAAAAGCAGTACCAGCTTCTGTAACTCCAAGATGAAATGGATAATTGTTTAGTGGTCTTAGCATTCTGTAGCTATCTACTGTTCTTTGAACATCACTAGCTTTTAATGATACTTTAATATCAGTAAAATCTAAATCTTCAAGAAATTTAATATTGTAAAGTGCTGACTCAACCATACCTTTTGCTGTTTGACCATACTTATCTTCAAATTTTTCCTCTAAAGAACCGCAGTTTACACCTATACGAACAGGTAAGTTTCTGGCTTTACAAGCTTTGACTATCTCTTTTATTCTACTTTGTTCACCAATATTTCCAGGGTTAAATCGAATACAATCTACAGTTTTAGCAGCTTCTAGTGCTAACTTATAGTTGAAATGTATATCTGCCACGATAGGAAGTGAAGTTTGTTTTTTGATCTCTTTTAAAGCATAAGCTGCTTCCATAGTAGGAACTGCAAGACGAACTATATCAGCCCCAGCAAAATGAAGCTGTCTTATTTGCTCAACTGTTGATTCTATATCTTCTGTTTTTGTGTAGGTCATTGATTGTACAGAGATTGGAGCATCCCCACCAATAGCTACATCACCTACAAATATTTTTTTTGTTTTATATCTATTTATCATAATTTATTTTATCAAATAAAATCTACAATTAGCTTATAAACAGTTAAATATTTACTTTATAATTTTAATTAAAATTAACAATAAATTAACATCTCTTTATTATTATTCGATTTAATGTGTTATTTGGCATTTTATACTATGTGTTGAGCATTTTGTATAAATATCATTTACCTCTTGTGTAAAATCTCCAAACTTATCAAACATAATAAGAGGTTCTATAACTTGAAGTTTTGATTTAGAATTTGATCTTGCATATATCATCACCAAACTAGCCTCTTTTGTAGGCTTTGGATGTAAAAACTGCATCATCTCTATAGTTAGTTTAGCTTTATTTAATGCTAGTAGTATATTGTTTAACTGTTTTGCATCATAACAAAATATAAATTTACCATTTGTATTAAGTATTTTCGCTACTTTTGAAATAAAATTATCAAGTGGCATATTATCATTGTATCTTGCTATTTTTTTATTTTGGTTTTCACTTTTTATAACATCACTATTATAAAATGGTGGATTTGATACAATAAAATCAAACTTTTTATCAAACTGACAATTTAAAATATCATCTTTATAAATGATGTTTTTAATACCATTTATCTCACTATTTTTTTGAGATAAAAACTGAAAAACAGTTTGTATTTCACATTGATGAAGATTTAGTTTAGTATAATCTCTGGCTATTAAAAGTCCCAATACTCCACTACCACTTCCAATATCTAATATATCACCTTTGATATTTTTGTATTTTTCTTGTGATTTTATAAAAAAATTATATAAAAAATGGGTATCGCTATTGTAGCAATACCCATCTATTGGTTGATATAGTATCATATATTTAGTGAAGATCAGCGTTAAGTTTAACTTCTCTTGTACTTCTCATAGCTAGGTATTGACCTGTTGTAGAGTTTTGTCTAAAGTGAATACCATTTAGTCCTTGTAGTTCCGCTGCTTTCATAGAATTAGAAAGTTTTGCTTCTGGATTTACCTCATTTATTTTAGCTATTTGTTCATCGCTTATAGAGATTTTTGTTCCTGCAAATAAAGCTAATCCACCATCAACAATACATGCATCACCTAAAGGAATACCTGTAGTTGAGTTAGCTCCTAGAAGTGTGTTTTCACCTATAGAGATAGGATTACCATCTGTTCCTGATAATACACCAAGGATACTAGCACCTCCACCTACATCAGAACCTGCTCCAACAATAGCACTTGATGATATTCTACCTTCAACCATAACTGGTCCTAAAGTTCCTGCATTGAAGTTGATATATGAAGCACCTGGCATTACAGTTGTTCCAGCAGCAAGTTGAGCACCAAATCTTACTTTTGATGTATCTAAAATTCTTGTGTTATCTGCAGGAATTACATGAGATAAAAATCTTGGAAATTTATCTACCATATCAATTACAGGATATTTTCCAGTTAATTTAAGTGATAACTCATTTGCTCTTAACCAATCAAGCTCAACAGGTGTATTTCCTACCCATGCAACATTGTGTAATAAACCAAATGCACCATTTAAGTTGATTTTTCTAAGTTCTGCTTTGTTTGTAGATAAAGCATATAGTTTTAAATATGCAGACTCTACTGATGCTGGGTTTGCATCCTCAAATATAAATACAACTTTAAAATCATCAGCTGTTAATCCTAATTCTCTAGGAAGTGTAGAAAGTGTTGAGATAAGTTGTACATTTTTATGTTCTTCACCTTTGGCTTCTGGAATATACGGTCTAAAAGCTTCAATACAGTTTGTTAAAAAATCATCTGTGATATTTAATACAAGTTCACTTTTTGTAGTATCTATCTCTATTCCAGCTGTTTTAAAAGCATCCATAAATATAGCTGCACTTCCAAAGTTTTCATTCCAGTTTACTACAGGATAAGTAGCTTGTAAAATTTTATCAGAGTTTAATTGTCCTCTATCTATTCTAGCTATTCCAAATCCAATTGGATTTTTGTACCACGATTGTGCTTGTATATCTGTAACTTTTGCTTTAAAATCATCTTTTGTATATATCATTTTTTATATCCCTTTATTTGTTAATTTGCGTAGTATAATTCTCTAATAAGTTTTATTTAATATTAATAGTAGATTTAACTGCAATTTTCGCAATTATAACTAAACAAAACTTTTATTTAAGAATCACTCAAAATATTAATAATTCTATCTTTGTTTGAACAAAAATTACCATTTTTTGATATTAAAAGCATATCATTTACTTTTCCATTATGAGATTGTATTTTGGCACTATGTATCTCTATATTAAAGTCATCAAATACTTTTGAGATATAACTAAACAGACCTTTTTGATCTTTTGATATTATATTCATTTTTGCTAATTCATCTGTATGATCACAATTTATTGATATATTGTTTTTATTGATTATAGGTTTTTTTGTTTTAAAATCTTTTGTCATATCAAATGATTCATTGATTGATTGTTCAATATAAGGTATATCTTCTGCATCTACTTTTTCATCAAAAGCAATTTGAAAAAACTTTTTTTCATCAAATAATTTATAGATACCCATTGATGAGATATTTAAAAAGTCAAGTTTTCCAAGAAGATATCCTAAATTTAAAGGTACCGCTCTTGTTATTTTGATTTTTAGATTATTTTCATTTGATATTTTATAATCCCATTTTGTAATATCTTTTGCCCTAATTGCAATTTTAATAATATCTTCTGCTTTGTATTTAAGAAATAACTGATTTGAATTTATATTTAATAATTTTTTTTGTAATAATCTAGAAGATTGAATAAATAGTTTATTTTTTCTTATGGCGTTTTCTTTAGCAACCCTTCTACTACTTAAATTTAAAAGTTCGGTATTTTCA
Organism: Campylobacterota bacterium; assembly: GCA_034660335.1. GTDB lineage: Bacteria > Campylobacterota > Campylobacteria > Campylobacterales > Arcobacteraceae > JAIOSF01. Next base: position 16,373 of record JAYEJC010000044.1, on the reverse strand, counting down.
TAAGCAGGTAGAGTTTGAAGATACAGCTCTTTTAATAATGCTTGTGTTGAGCTTTTGTATAGTTTTGAATCTACAGAGTTAATATCAGCATAGGTTAATAAAAATAGTAATTCAAGTGTCTCTTTATTTGGTATAATTCCAGCAAATGATAATATTGTTTTTTGTGAATATATATCTTCTGTAGTAGCAAATTTAGCCATCATATTATGATATCTTATAAGTTTAGATGCAAGTGCAATTGTATTATCATTTATATTTAAAGATATTGCAAATTTTTTAAATAGGTGTAGACCTACTATATGGTGATCTTTTGTTCTACCTTTTCCACAATCATGTAATAATGCTGTAATATTTAAGACAAATTTTTGATTTGATGATAATCTATTGTACATATTTTGAAGAAAAGGGTCTTTGATATTTTGAATATGATATAGAGTTTGTATACTATGTATATCAACTGGATGTTTATGATATCCATCAAATTGTGGTTGATTTATTAGTTTTTTAAAACTAGGAATCACCTCTAAGAGTAAGTTACTATCATAAAGGAGTTTAATAATTGGGTATAAGTTTTCTTTTTGAAGTAGACTTAAAATTAAATTTTTCGTTGATTGATTAGTTTTTGTAAGTGAAGTTGTTTTTGATACATAATATAAATATGAAGAATCAAAGTGGCTAACATCATTTGGTAGAGATATAAGCTCTTTTAATAATAGATTTATTTTTTTTGGTTTGGCACTAAAGCTTGTATATACTTTATTTTCATATATATAGATATTTTTAGAAAAACGGTGTTTTTTTATATCAGATATATTTGATAAGTCATATAGATGATATCTAGATATTTTTTTAAACATAATAGTTGTAAAGTTATGAATTTTATGAAGTGATTGAAATATCTTTGCTGAACACTGTCTCTCTTTTGTTAATCTTATAGTATTTTGAAATCCTAGTTTACTACTAAGGTCTGGTAATATATCAAAAGTAACAATATCTAACTTTTTTTTTGATAAAAGATGAAGTGCATTTCTAACTTTAAAAATATATTCTAAGGATGTTCTGTATATCTTATATTCATCATCTGTAAATATTTTGCCGACTAACTCTTTTGAAGTACTTACACCAAAAGTAATATTTGCAATCCAAAATAACATATTGGAGTCTCTCATCCCACCATAGCCATCTTTTATATTTGGTTGCATATTAAGTGGAAATTTTTTTAATCTTTTTTGATGTTCCTCTATTTTATCTAAAATAAATTCTTTTTGATTGTAGTTTCTTATTTTGCTTAATTTATTTTGATATTTAAACCATAAGTGTTTTGAACCACAAATTAATCTTGACTCTAATATTGAGGTTTTTATGGTTATATCTGTTTTTACTGATGATTGTACCTCTTTTAGTTCATGTACTCTACTACCAAGTTTTAATCCACTATCCCAAGCCAATGTCATAAACTCTTCCATAATTGGCTTTAGATTATATCCACTCACATCATCATATAAAACCATAATATCAATATCACTATATACACATAATTGTTCTCTTCCATAGCTACCTAAAGCAATAATAGTAAGTGGTATTGAGTTACTCATAGGTAGATATGAATGGAAATGTTTTCTTAGTAAGTATTTATAAATTATTTTTACAAAAGCATCAACTTTTTTAGTATGTTTTACAAAAAAGTCTTTTCCACTTGAGTGATTAAATATATCATCAAGTGAGCTAAGATACACTTTTATCTCTGCTTTTATTATTTTTGCTATTTGAAAGTCGGGTGCTTTTTGTTCTATTAATTCTTCTATTTGTGTATTTAAATTTATCATAGTTATATTTTATCAGTTTTTTATCATATTTTGTATAAATAATTGTATATAATATAGATAGTTTAGTCTAATCTTCTATTAAGATTTAATTATAGAATAGTTATATTTATTCTTCTAAATCTTGTATCATCTCATTTATCTCTTCTATTAGTTCTACACACTCATCTTTGCTTAAAGTTCGTTCCTCTATCTCTTTTAAGATTTCGTTGAACTCTTCTCTCATCTCATGCATCTCTTCTAATTGTTCTTTTAATTTTGCACTTGCATTTTTGCTATTTGCTATTTGTTCAAATATCTCATCAGTAGCATCCTCTATATCTGGTAATACTACATCTTTAATTAGTTGTTTTAGTTTTATGTGACAATTTTTCATTTTTTTTCCTTCTTACTATAGATTATTCAGAGATTATACAATAAAAACAATTATACTAGTATTTTCAAGATTGTTTTTGATTAAAGTATATATATAGATTTTGTATAGTAAAATGCATTTTTAAATATAAAAATATAATATGGAGATAAAAATGAAAGTATTATTAATAAAAGATGTGAAGTCTTTAGGTAAAGTAGGTGAGATAAAAGAGGTAAAAGATGGTTATGGAAAAAACTTTTTAATAGGAAAAGGTTTTGCAAAACACGCAACTCCTGAAGTTATAAAAGAGTGGGAGATAGAGCAAGAAAATATAAAAATACAACTTGCTAATGAGATAAAAGAGTGTAATGAAACAAAAGAAAAAATTGATTCATTTAAATTTACTGTAAAACATAAGGTTGGTGCAAATGGGCATCTAATAGGAAGTGTTACAAACAAAGAGATACAACAAGTGATGTACGAACAAGCTGATATAGCAATTGATAAAAAACAGATTACTCTTAAAAACAAAATTAAAACAATAGGTATTTTTGAAGCTGATTGTAAACTTGGTAATGGAATACATGCATCAGCAAAAATAGATGTTATTGCAGAGGTTTAAGAATGTTTGATGCTACAACAATACTTGCATATAAAAGTGAAGATGGAAAAGCTGTTATAGGTGGAGATGGTCAAGTTACATTTGGAGATACAGTTTTAAAAAACAATGCCACAAAAATTAGAACTCTCTACAATGGTAAAGTTTTGGCTGGTTTTGCAGGAAGTACTGCTGATGCTTTTAATCTATTTGATATGTTTGAAGAACACCTTACAAATACAAAAGGCGATTTACTAAAATCAGTAATTAATTTTTCAAAAGAGTGGAGAAAAGATAGAACACTTAGAAAACTTGAAGCTATGATGCTGGTTCTTAATGAAAAAAATATTTTTATTTTAAGTGGAACAGGTGATGTAGTAGAACCAGAAGATGGTTGTTTAGCTTCAATAGGAAGTGGTGGAAACTTTGCTATTGCAGCAGCTAGAGCTTTAAAAAAACATTCAAGTTTGGAGCCATTAGAGCTTGTAAAAGAAGCTTTGATGACAGCAGGTGAACTTTGTATATATACAAATCAAAATATAAAAACACTAGAGTTAAATGAGGATAACAAATAATGGATATGACACCAAAACAGATTGTAAGTTATTTAGATGATTATATTATAGGTCAAAAAGATGCTAAAAAAACAATAGCAATTGCTTTAAGAAATAGATATAGAAGAATGCAACTTGAACCTGAACTTCAAGATGAAATAATGCCAAAAAATATCTTAATGATAGGAAGTACAGGTGTAGGAAAAACTGAAATAGCAAGAAGAATGGCAAAAATGATGAATTTGCCATTTGTTAAAGTTGAGGCTAGTAAATACACAGAAGTTGGATATGTAGGTAGAGAGGTTGAATCTATGGTAAAAGATTTAGCTCATGAAGCTTATAATCTTGTATCAAAAGAGTATGAAGAGACTATTCAAGACTCAATTGATAATGAAGTGATAAAACAGATAGTTGAAATTCTTGTGCCACCTTTACCTGATACAGCTAGTGAAAATGCAAAAGAATCATTTATAAAAACATATAACTTAATGGAAAGTAAAGTTAAAGATGGATCTATGGATGATAAAAAAATAACAATCTCTTTGCCAAAAACTACACATGTAGAGATAGTAGATAGTAATATGCCAATGGATATGAGTGCTATTAGTGAAAGTATCAATAATATGATGGGAAAAATGGGAAAAGAGAAGATTGAAAAAGAGGTGACTATAAAAGAAGCAAAAAAACTTCTAAGAAGTGTAGCAAGTGATAACCTTCTTGATAAAGAAGCTTTGAAAAATGAAGCAGTAAAAAGATGTGAAAATGGTGGAATTATTTTTCTTGATGAGATTGATAAGATAGCAACTGGAGGAAATAACAAAAACCAAGACCCAAGCAAAGAGGGAGTTCAAAGAGATCTACTTCCAATAGTTGAGGGTAGTAATGTACAAACAAAATATGGACAAATTAAGACAGATCATATCTTATTTATAGCAGCGGGTGCTTTTCATGTGAGTAAACCTAGTGATTTACTTCCTGAACTTCAAGGTAGATTTCCATTAAGAGTTGAATTAAATCCACTTGATGAAGATGCATTGTACAAAATACTTACAAATACAAAAAATTCATTATTAAAACAATATCAAGCACTACTTAATGTTGAAGAGGTAAATCTAGAGTTTGAAGATGAAGCTATACATGCATTTGCAAATCTTAGTGTAAGTGCAAATGAAAAAGCTGAAGATATAGGTGCTAGAAGATTGCATACAGTTATCGAAAAAGTGTTAGAAGATATTAGTTTTGATGCAGATGAACACAAAGGTGAAACAATAGTTGTAACAAAAGATTTAGTTATTGATAAGCTAGAAGATATAGCACAAAATGAAGATACAGCAAGATATATTTTATAATCTTTTTTATTAAGACATAAGATAAGTTTGGTTAGAATTTGCGATAAATATAAACGGAGTATTATTATGAAAATTACGAGTTTTGAAGATGTAGAAGCAGCAGGTTATGAAATTTGCTTTATCCATAGCGGTTGTGATGGTGATGCAGATGTAATAATCTTAGATATTAATTCAATATTTGATTATGAAGAGAAAAAACATGAAGCTTGTAAAGATAAGTTTACATCTATAGCTATTATTGATGATCCAAGTGATTATGATGCATTTAAAAATTTTGGTATAACATCGTGGATAAAAAGAGATGAATTAGCTAAGTTACCTGAAATTTTAGATGAAATTAAAAAAAGAATGTCACTTTAATAGATGACTTTAATAGATACACATTGTCATCTTGATAATATAAAATATCAAGATGATATTGATGAGGTTATACAAACAGCACTAAACAACGGTGTTAAAGCTTTTTTGATACCAGGTGCTGATCCAAAAGATTTACCAAAAGCAGTAGAATTATCAGAAAAATATGATGAGATATTTTTTGCAGTTGGTGTTCACCCTTATGATTGTGAAAATTATGATTTAAAGCTACTAGAAAAATATGTTAATCACCCTAAATGTATAGCTATTGGTGAGTGTGGTTTAGATTATTTTAGATTGCCAGAAGATCAAAATGAAAAAGAACAAAATATATTACTTCAAAAAAAAGTTTTTTCTTCTCAAATCGAGTTTGCAAAAAAAGTAAAAAAACCACTTATTATACATATACGAGATGCTTCAAATGACAGTAAAAAGATACTAATCGATTCTAACTCAAAAGAGGTTGGTGGAGTTTTACACTGTTTTAATGCAAGTGAACATCTACTTGAGTTGGCAAATCATAATTTTTATTTTGGAATTGGTGGGGTTGTTACTTTTAAAAATGCAAAAAAACTTGTTGAAATTTTACCAAAAATAGATGAAGATAGATTGATAATAGAAACTGATGGACCATATCTTACACCACACCCTTATAGAGGGACTAGAAATGAACCAAAATATACAAATGAGATAGCTCAAAAAATCTCAGAGATATTAAATAAGAGTAAAGAAGATATCTCAATATTGACTACAAATAATGCAAAAAAACTATTTAAAGAATTTGAAAATATAAATTAGCTATAATATATATCTATAATAAAATAACAAGGTATATATTTGAAAAAAATTTTAATAATAACACTTTTTTTTAATTTTTCTGTATTATTAAATGCAGCATTAGTAAGTACAGCTTTTGTACAAAATGATGTTAAAATTCTTGAAGAGTTTGACATAAAAACTAATTATATCACTGATTATAAGCTTCAAAAAGAGATTCAAAGACAACTAAAATATACAAAAAAAGGTTATGCTAGTAAATTAAATAAAGCACACCTATTTGTTCCTCAAATAAAAAAAATATTAAGAGAAAATAATATCCCTTCTGCATTTTTATATTTAGTAATGGCAGAATCAAATTTTATGCTTGATGCATCATCAAAAAAACAAGCAAAAGGTTTATGGCAATTTATGCCAAAAACAGCTATTCATTATGGATTGGAAAGTAATAGTTATATTGATGAGAGAATGGATATAGTAAAATCAACAAAAGCTGCAGTTGCATATCTAAAAAGACTACACAAACTTTTTGATAAGTGGTATTTAGCAGCAGTTGCTTATAATTGTGGTGAGGGTAGAGTAATCGAGGGTATCACAAGAGCTACAATTGATATGTATTGTGATGATGTAGGATATAAAAAATGTAGAAAAGATAAAAAAATAATTAATTTTAGACAAACTATATCAAAATATCAGAAAAAAGAGTATAAATTTTATAAGATAAATAAAATATATAAAGAGGTTAAAAAGTGGAAGTATAAGCCAGATATTGAACAACTTTTGATTATTCAAGACAAGGTTGGTAGACAATATTTACCTGAAGAGAGTAGGGGTTATATAAGAAAAATAATCGCTTTGGCTTTTATGAATAATAGTGATTTTTTAATAAAAGATGATAATACACATCTTCTAAATAGAGCAATTAGTGATCCCATAGCATCAATTAATGTAAAAAGTGGTGTTTTACTAAAAAGCATCGCTAAAGTTATAGGTGTTTCAAAAAAAGAGCTAAAAGAGCTAAATCCACATGTTAAAAGAAATATATTACCTTTGGAAAAGGATAGTTATACTTTATATATCCCTTACTCTAAATTATCAAGATATAATTTAAACAAAGATAATCTTAGTACAAAACTATATGAAGTTTATAGGGTAAAAAGTGGCGATACATTATCATCTATTGGTAGAAAATTTGATATTAATTATAAGATGATTAAAAAACACAATGATTTAAAATCAAATATTTTAAGTATAAATCAAGAGCTTGTTATACCTGCTGATCCTGAAACATTTAATAGACCAATAAATTATATAGTTAAAGTTGGTGATACATTATCAAAAATAGCATCTTCTCATAAAATTGAGTTAAAAAAGTTAATTAAAGATAATGGTTTAAAAACTAGTATGATTAGAATAGGGGATAAGCTTGTTATTAAAGTCAAATAGATTATTTTTTTTAGGTATTTTTTTTACTATTTTTTTTGTAGGATGTGGTGAATATAGATATACAAATACTAGTTATCACTCATCTTCATATGCTTATAAACAAAATGCAAAGCTAAAACAAAAAAGTCAATATCAAACAAGTAAAAAAACAACAATAAGAAATAGTAAAGCTATGCATAGAGCAACAATGCGTCCATATGAGGTTTTTGGAAAAAAATATTATCCTACGATCGCACATATAGATGATAAGTTTAGTGGTATTGCATCTTGGTATGGACCAGATTTTCATGCTAAAAAAACAAGTAATGGCGAGGTATATAATATGTATGCTATGACAGCTGCTCACAAAACTTTGCCAATGAATACAATAGTAAATGTGGAAAATTTAGAAAATGGATTAAGTACAATTGTAAGAATAAATGATAGAGGACCATTTGTAAAGGGTAGGATAATAGATCTATCTAATGTAGCAGCACATAAAATTGATATGGTAAAAAAAGGTACTGCTAAAGTAAAACTTACAATATTGGGTTTTAATGGTAAAATAGCGAAAACACTAGAAGAGAAACAAGAGATATCAAGTGTTTCAAATTATTATATACAAGTTGGTGTGTTTTCAAAAATAGAAGGTGCAAATATAACTAAAAGAAAATTTGAGATGATTTTGGATAGTGATAAATATAAAATTATTTTAAAAGATGGTGTATTAAACGATAAAAAAATAAAAAGAGTGTGGATTAGTGGTTTTAGAAGTGAAGCTGAAGCGATTGATTTTAAGATGAATAATAATTTAAATGGTGCTATGATAATAGCTCAATAAGGATAGAGATGGAACACTTAAAAAGAGAAACAAAAGAGACTGTTATAGATTGTCATATTGATATAAATGGAACAGGAAAATCAAATATAGATACAGGTATTGGTTTTTTTGATCATATGCTTGAAGCACTTAGCAAACATAGTACTATTGATATTGATATTAGTTGTAAGGGTGATTTATATGTTGATTTTCATCATAGTGTTGAAGATTGTGGAATAGTATTGGGTCAATTATTAAAAAAAGAGATTTTTCCAATATCAAATGTTGAAAGATATGGTAATGCAACAGTAGTTATGGATGAGGCTAGTGTTTGTTGTGCTTTGGACTTAAGCAATAGACCTTTTTTAGTTTATGAATTTAATCTTGATGGTAAAGTTGGTGAGTTTGATGTAGAGCTTGTTGAGGAGTTTTTTCATGCTTTGGTTATAAATAGTGGTTTAACATGTCACTTGATATATGAACGAGGAAAAAACAAACATCATATTATAGAAGCTACATTTAAAGCATTTGCGGTTTCTTTAAGAAGAGCATTGGTAGAAAATAAAAAACTAGGAATCCCTAGTACAAAAGGTGTTTTATGATTGAATTGATAGTTTTAGATGTTGATGGTACATTAACAGATGGTAAGATAATATATAGTTCAAGTGATGATGAAATAAAAGATTTTCAAGAAACTAAAGCATTTGATGTAAAAGATGGATTGGCTATTGCATCATGGACAAAAAAGTTAAATAAAAAAGTTGCAATAATCACAGGTAGAGATTCTCAGCTAGTTAAAAAAAGAGCAAAAGATTTAAATATTACACATCTATATCAAGGTGTTGATAATAAAGATGAGATATTAGAAACTATCTTAAAAGATGAAAATTTAACTTGGGAAAATGTTGCTTCAATAGGTGATGATCTAAATGATTATAAGATGTTGGCTAAATCTGGTTTATCCTTTTGTGTGAATGATGCTGTTTTTGATATCAAAGAGTTGGTTGATGTAGTATGTAAAAACAATGGTGGATCTGGTGCAGTAAGAGAGATGATAGAGTATATTCTGAAAAAAGATAATAAAAAAGATTTAAAAAGTTTATGGGTATAACTAAGTTTATATATTTATTACTTTTTTTTGCAGCTTTATTTTTATTTTATAGTAAAGAAAATATAGTAAAAGTGATTGAAAAAGTAGAAAAGCCGCTTGTAGAGTTTGAAAATTCAGTTATGTATGATATATCTAAAGATGGATTGAGTCAGGTTATACAGTCTCAAAATGCATATAAGTTTACAAATTCAGAACAATTAAAAAATGCAACTATACTTATTAAATCAAAAAAAGATAATAATAAATCAACTACAATAAGTGCAGAACAAATTGTAAAAGTGAGTGATGATTTATACTTAAATAAAAATGTTATTTTTGAAACTGAAAATAAAATAACATTAAAAACAGAAGAGTTACAATATAATCTTAAAGATCTTATTGCTAAAAATAATAGTTTTTTTAAGATTACAGAGAATAATAATAGTTTTGAAGGTGAGCGTTTGTATTTTAATGGAAAAATAAATCATATAAAAGCATCAAAAACACATTTTAAAATAGATTTAAAGGAAAACAATGAGACTGATTAATATATATAAAATTTTATTAATATCACTAATTACTGTATTTTTAAATGCAGAAGATAATTATCTAAACATAGATGCAGCACATTTTGAATCAAATGAGAATAAAAATATTATAAAATTTACAGGTGATGTTAAAATGATGAAAAATAAAGATATATTATTGTGTCAAACTTTATTAATAAATACTGAGTTATCAAAAGATGGTACAAATAAACAAGTTCCAAAAGATTATGAAGCTACGGGAGATGTTTCTTTTACTATACATACAATTGATAATATATTAACAGGTAAAGGTGATAAGGTTTTGTATTATCCAAATGACCAAAAATATATTATTATAGGTAATGGATATTTAGAGGATACAAAAGAGGGTAAAAAACTTGTTGCTTCAAAAATTTTCATTGATGAAAAAACAGGACATACTAAAATTGATGGTGAAAAAGATAAACCAGTTCAATTTAGATTAAAATTAAATGAGGAACAACAATGAAAGATTTAAAAATCGTAAATGCAGCATTTCTAACATCAGCAAAAAGTTTAGCCGATTCACCATCACCAGATTTAGCAGAGATAGCTTTTTTAGGTAGAAGTAATGTTGGAAAAAGTTCTTTATTAAACTCTTTGACAAAACGAAAAACATTAGCAAAATCATCTTCAACACCTGGGAAAACACAATTAATTAATTATTTTGATATCACATTAAAAGATTATATTGAAGAAAATGAAGTCAAAAATTATTATGCAAGATTTGTTGATTTACCTGGTTTTGGATATGCAAAAGTATCAAAATCTTTAAAAAAAGATTGGCATAAAAATTTGACCGATTTTTTAGAACAAAGAGCATCTTTACAAATATTTGTCCATTTGATTGACTCTAGACATATAAATTTAGATATCGATAAAAGTGTTGATGAGTTTTTGCATCATATTAAAAGAGGTGACCAAATCATAATAAATGCTTTTACAAAAATTGATAAGCTTAAGATGTCAGATTTAAATAAGCTAAAAAATAGATATCCAGATGGTATTTTTATATCTAATTTAAAAAACAAAGGTATTGAAGCATTAGAGAAAAAAATAGCTAATTATATTTTTGGAGAATAATAGTGGAAACTTTTGAATTATTTAAACCAAATGTTTCCCATATCGAGAGTATGCAGAAATTAGTTGAAAAAGATGTTGAAAATGGAAATATATTAGATAGAAATAGCTATGAGATGGCTACAACAATTAGATCATATATTTGTGCTCGTATTAATAATGAAATAATAGGATTTGTTGCTTTACATATACATACTGATAGTTTAGCTGAGATTAGAAGTTTGATTATTCATGAAGATTATAGAAGTCATGGCTTTGCAAAACTATTAATAAGTGAAGCTATAAATGATGCTAAAGATTTAAGATTAAAAAAACTATTAGTTTTGACATACAAAAAAGAACTTTTTGAGTCTTTTGGTTTTTGTGAAATTACAAAAGAATCTATCCCTGAAACGAAAATTTGGGCTGATTGTATTAAGTGCAAACATTTTCCTGTTTGCGATGAAGTCTCTTTAACTTTGGATATATAAAAAGATATTTTGATTAAAGTTAGTAAATCTATAGTTCTTATAGAGCTTATATTTGGTATAGTTTTATTTTCAATTATACTTATATATAGTCTAAATATATTAGTCTCTTTAGAGTCAAAATCAAAAGCATCACTTAGCTATACATATAAAAATATATTGTTAGAGACAAGTAGATTGTTTCTTTTAAAAAATAATATTAAAAATAAAATAAAATTTGAAAATGGCACACTGTATTATGACAACAATATCTTATTAGATAATATTTCAAAATTTAATTTTAGTTCTAGTGGTGATATATCTACTATTGAGATATGTTTAGATACAAAAGATACAACTTGTCAAGTATGGAAAATACCACTTATATGAATAAAAATGGTTTTATTTTAGTTTTTACAATATCGCTACTTGTAGTTTTTTCAATATATTCTATCTCTATAATTGAAACAAGAACCATATCATCAAATATCAATAAATTAAAATATCTTCATCTTCAAGCTAATATTCATCTTTTAAAAATAAAAAATAAGATATTAAACAATATAGATATTGAAGATATATCTTTAAGTGATGATAGATTTAGTTTAGAAATTGTGGAAAATATAGATATAAATAATAGTTATTATAATGTTTCAATAGAAACACTAGATGATACACATATTAGATTAAGTGAATTAATAATAAAATAATATCAAATCAAAAATTAAAAATTAAAAAGTAAGGTAAAATATGGATAAGTTATATGCTCCTTGGAGAACAGAATATATTATAAATAACAAAGATAAAATTGGTGGATGTGTATTTTGTCATATTGTAAATCATAATAGCAAAAAAGATGATGAGGATTTAGGTGTATTGTATAGAGATAAAGATTTTTTTATTGTTATGAATAAATACCCATATAGTCCTGGACATATTATGATTATTCCAAATCTTCATACATCAAATTTAGAAGAGTTAGATTCTGATATTTTTGCAAAAATCTCTATTTTTGCTCAAAAAGGGGTCAAAATGTTAAAAGATATTCTAAATGCTCAAGGGGTAAATATAGGTATGAATCTAGGAAAAGCAGGTGGTGCTGGAATCGCTGAACATATACACCTTCACTTAGTTCCAAGATGGACTGGAGATACAAACTTTATCACAACAATTGGTGAAACAAGAATTTTTAGTAGTGATTTTGATAAAATATTTAGAAAGCTAAAAGATGTCAGCACAGATTATTTTAGATAATCATACTTTTACTTTAATCCATAGAACAAATAAAAAGATTAAAAGAGTTAGTTTAGCACTAGAAAATAAAAATGAGATTATAGTAAAGACACCACTAAAATTTAAATCTCATAAAATAAAAGAGATTGTATTTGAATATAAAGAGTGGATTTTAAGGTCAATGATAAAAGTACCTGCTAAAAATCAATTTGATTTTATCACAGGTGGAAAAATACCTTTTTTAGGTATCGAGTATCCTATGATTTTAAAAGAAACTAATAGTATAAAAAATGTGAAGTTTAGTTTTGATAATGAGAACTTTATAGTTGAATATAATTCTTCAAAACAAACATACGATGATTTTATAGATGGTATGAAGCTTTTTTATAAAAGAAATGCAGCAAAAGTGATTGATGATATTTTTGTTGAACTAAGTGAAAAAACACAATTATTTCCAAATAAAGTGACATATAGGTTTACAAAAACAAGATGGGGTAGCTGTAGTTTTGAGAATAATATATCGATAAATTACAAACTATTACAATTTGATAAAAGATGTATTGAATATGTTGTACTTCATGAACTATGTCATATAGTACATAAAAACCATTCAAAAAAGTTTTGGGATTTAGTTAGTTTTTATATGGGTGATTATAAAACTATAGAAAAACAGTTGAAAAGTAAATTATTTTAACTAAAGTCAGTTAATATATTAGTATAATCCTCTAATAAGTTTTAATTAAGATTAAAACTTATTAGAGGATTATACTGTCAATATAAAATTGAACTATTCATAAGTAAAAATTTTAGATTATTATGTAATAATCACGAAAAAATAAGGGATTATTAAATAATGGGTTTTATAACTTTTCTAATAGTATTATCAATTTTAGTATTTGTACACGAATTAGGGCATTTTACTGTTGCTAGATTGCTTGGGGTGAAAGTCTATGTTTTTTCTATAGGTTTTGGAAAAAAACTTATCACAAAACATTGGAAAGGTACAGACTGGACTTTCTCTTTGATACCTCTTGGTGGGTATGTAAAAATGAAAGGTCAAGAGGATATAAATCCAGCTTTAGTAAATAAAGATCACGATAGCTATAATGTAAAAACACCTTTTGAAAGAATACTTATACTACTTGCAGGTCCTTTTGCAAACTTTTTATTGGCTTTTGTTGTTTATATTATGATAGGGCTTTTAGGGAACAACCATCTACTACCAACTATTGGTAAGGTAGTAGATAATTCACCCGCTTTTAAAGCTGGTATTAAAATAGATGATGAGATTATAAAAATCAATGATACAGATATTAAAACTTGGGATGATTTAAGTGATATTATAAAAAACTCAACAGGTTCTTTGAAATTTTATCTTAAAAGAGATAATAAAATAAGAGTTATTATGGTCACACCTAAAATAACAGATACTAAAAATATGTTTAAAGAGACAATACAAAGAAAAATGGTAGGGATATCTCCAGCACCTAAAATAATAACAATCTATTACTCACCAATTGAAGCGATTGTATTTGGTTATGAAAAAACTATTGAAGCTAGTAAAATGATATTTTTAGGTGTACAAAAACTAATTCAAGGGATAGTTCCTACTAGTGAAATAGGTGGGGTTATTAGTATTGGTAGTGTAATATCAGATGCAAGCCAATCAAGTTTTGTTGCATTGCTTAGTATTATGGCACTTATATCAGTAAATTTAGGGGTTTTAAATCTTCTTCCAATACCAGCACTTGATGGTGGACATATAGTATTTAATATATATGAGATGATTACAAAAAGAGCACCTAGTGAAGCTGTACTTGTAAATCTAACAATAGCAGGATGGGTTATATTATTTGGGCTGATGGGTTTAGGCTTGTATAACGACATTATGAGATTGTTTATAAACTAATAAAGAGAGGAAAAAAGATGGCAAATATTCAAAGTTTAAGAGGTATGAAAGATATCATTGACAATGATAGTGAATTATTTTTATACTTTATAGAAAACTGCACAAAAATTGCTCAAAGATATGGATATAGTTATATTGAGACTCCTATTTTAGAGGAAACAGCACTATTTAAAAGAAGTGTAGGTGAAAGTAGTGATATTGTTTCTAAAGAGATGTATCAGTTTATAGACAAAGGGAAAAATGATGTTTGTCTAAGACCTGAGGGTACTGCTGGTGTTGTTAGGTGGTTTGTTCAAAACAAAAAAGATAAAGCTGGTGGAGTGAATAGGGTTTTTTATCATGGTCCTATGTTTAGATATGAAAGACCACAAAAAGGTAGGCTAAGAGAGTTTCATCAGTTTGGATGTGAATCTTTTGGTGAGGCTAGTGTTTATGAGGATGCTAATATTATTTTAATGATAAATGATATGCTTAATTTCTTTGAGATTGGGTACAAGCTACAACTAAACTCTTTAGGTTGTAAAGAGTGTATGCCAAGCTATAAAGAAAATCTTGTAAAACATCTAAATGAACTAACACTTTGTGAAGATTGCAATAGGAGAATTGAGACAAATCCTATTAGAGTTCTTGATTGTAAAAATAAGGATTGTCAGGCACAATTAGACAATGCACCAAAAATAACAAATAGTCTTTGTCAAACTTGTGATAAAGATTTTATTAAGTTACAAAATATTTTAGATCAAAACAATATATCTTATGATATTGATTCAAATTTAGTTAGAGGATTGGATTATTATACAAAAACAGCATTTGAGTTTGTAAGTGACAATATTGGAGCTCAAAGTGCAATAGCTGGTGGTGGAAGATATGATAGACTAGTGGAGTTTTTAGGTGGCAAGCCTACTCCTGGTATCGGCTTTGCTATTGGTATTCAAAGGTTACTTGAACTAATAAAAGTAAAATATAAAAAGCCTGAGTTGTTGTATATAGGCTCTATGGATGAAGATGCTACTGATATAGTTTTTAAACTTGTAAATAATAAAAGAAAAGATATTAAAGTTGTAAGTGACTATAAAGTAAGAAGCTTTTCAAAACACCTAAACAATGCACAAAAACAAAATGCAACAAAAATCGCATTGATAGGAAGAAATGAGCTAGAATCAAATACTATATGGGTAAAAGATTTTGAAACAAAAGTAGAATCAAATGAGTCTATAGAGAGTTTTTGACTAGTTCCCATGCTCCTGAGACTGTGAAATAACTCATATTCATAGTTTCAAATCAATGTACAAACTAAAAAACAAATCATTTCGGAACCCACGACTTTAGTCTGGGCATATTAACAGTCTGGGCTAAAGTCCAGATTCCGAAGAGTTTAAAGTTGTAATTTACTCTGTTCTCATCTAAGATGCTGAAATAATTTTAGGTTATTTCACAGTCTCAGAGACGATGGGAACGAAAAAAAATTCTAAATAGTTTAGTTTATTAAGTTTTTTATTTTGTTTAAAGCTAATTGAAAACCACTATATCTCATAATCTTTGCTAATTGTTTCCATTGTTGTTTTTCATAGCAAGGGCTTGGGCATTTTCTACATCTAGGTTTGATATCATGGGGACACTCTTCTAGTCTTTGTGTAGAATATCTGAGTATACTTTCACAATCTGAACAAAGTTTTGTTTTGATCTTATATTTTTGATTATTGTATGTTTTTATTATTAAAATATCTTTTTGATTATTGTGGTTTTTTGTACAATAGTTTGTGATAAATTTATCTAAAGTCTCTATCTCATTTTGAAATTTTTCATCACTCATCATAGTATTTTCTCCATTTTAGATAAGATATCAACTTAAGCTTTATTAAAACTTAATAGAGGATTATAGTGTTAAGATATATTATTCATATTCTATTAATATTATTTTGATAATATTCTACAACAAAGGGATACCCCTAAAACTCAAAGGATATTTAATGAGAAATATTTTTATAATC
>JAYEJC010000043.1:0-9334 GCA_034660335.1 Campylobacterota bacterium | reverse complement strand
AACCAGACATAAAGATGTCATTTTAATACAATACACTTCTACTATAAAATAAGTAGGAGTATCACATGGCAAGAAGAAGATCAAGACATAGAAAATCACAATCTTTAAATACAGTAAACTTTGATAAATCACAATTTGTAGAGAAAGAGCTACAAGATAAAATATCATTATGGATGTTAAGAGCAATTATAACTCTAGGTGGACATAAAGAGTTTATAGGTAATAACAATTATTTTAATAAAGATGATATTGCATACTATTTAGATTTAGGAAAATTTGTAGATATGGAGGTTGAAGATTTCCAGCGATATGAACCTATTGGTATTTTAAAGACTTATCATAATAAATTAGAGAATCGAAAAAGATTTACAAATAATAAAATATTGACTAAAAATATTAAGCAAATATCTAAACTAATGAATTTAAATATTTATGAAGAGCAAATACTAGAATTTTCAATATTGGTACATCAGTATGAGATACTTGAAGATACTATTGATTTAGTTGGAAATAATCTTAATTCTTCACAAGTAAAGAAGATTATCAGTAGTCTTTTAGATATACCACTAAAAGCAGTTAATCAAGCTTTTCATTCACAGTCAAAATTTAGTAAATCTTCTATTTTGACTTTTGATAAAGGAAATACAAATAATATAACTAGAAAACTAGATCCAATAAGTGATGAGTTTTTTGATAATATGCTAAACCTAGATGAAGATATATCTATAATGATAAAAGATAGTGTAAGACCATGCGATAAAGGTGATTTGAACTTAAAAGATTATTCTCATATATCTAGAGATATAGATATATTGGTACCATATTTACAAGATGCAGTAACTTCAAATAAAACAGGTGTAAATATTCTTTTATATGGACTTCCTGGTACTGGTAAAACTGAGTTAGCTAAAACTATTGCCAAAACTTTAAAAACAAATCTATTTGAGATAAGCTATGCCGATGAAGATGATCAACCAATAGATGGTAAAAAAAGACTAAAAGCATATAAAACTGCTCAAGCATTATTAGTAAATCAAAAAACAATATTGATGTATGATGAAGCAGAAGATATTTTTGAAAGTAGTGGCGGTGGGTTTTTCACACCACCATCAAGACAAAGAGATAAAGCATGGATAAATAGAATTCTTGAAACAAACACTATACCAACTGTATGGATAACTAATAATATTCATAGTATTGATAATGCCTTGGTGCGAAGATTTGATATGAGTATAGAAGTACCTATTCCTAAAAAGACACAAAGGGAGAAAATTATATCTAGTTATGCAAATCAAATTTTATCTAAAGATTTGATTGGTAACTTAGCAAAGCATGAAGATATTGCACCTGCACTTATAAGTAGTACAGCTAAAGTTGTGAATTGTATAGAATCAGATGATAAAAGCAAAGCTTTTACACATATTTTAAATAATACTTTAAAGGCTCAAGGGTATAACGAAATAAAAGAAAATAGTTCTAATGATTTACCTAGTGTTTATAATCCAAACTTTATAAATACAACTACAAATCTTGAAGAGCTAACACTTGGTATAAAAGCAACAAACAATGCAAGACTTTGTTTATATGGAGCAGCAGGTACTGGAAAAAGTGCCTTTGGAAAGTATATAGCTGATACTTTAGATAAACCTGTAATACTTAAAAAAGCTAGTGACTTACAAAGTAAATGGGTTGGTGAATGTGAAAAAAATATTGCTAATGCATTTGAGGAAGCAAAAGATGAAAATGCTGTATTAATATTTGATGAAGTTGATAGCTTTTTACAAGACAGAAATAACGCAAAAGCTTCATGGGAGATTAGTCAAGTAAATGAGATGTTAGTGCAGATGGAAAATTTTGATGGTATATTTATAGCTACTACAAATCTGATGGATAATCTTGACAAAGCAAGTTTAAGAAGATTTGATTTAAAGCTAGAGTTTGATTATCTAAAATCTGCACAGGCTTGGGAGATGTTTTTATCTTATTGTAAAGAGTTGGGTATTAGAAAACCTGCTATTAGTTTTAAAAGTGGTATTGAAAGTTTAAGACACTTGACTCCTGGGGATTTTGCAGCGATAATGCGACAAAATAGATTTAGACCTATTAAAAATGTTAAAGATTTAATAAGTAGGCTTGAAGATGAGATTGCTGTTAAGAATGTTAATAATAGTAGAAAAATGGGATTTATTTTATAATGAATGAAATAGAAAATATAAGCAGAAGAGATTTTTTAAAACTGAAATTTCTCTTAATGTTTTATACTTATTTCTCACAATTTTTTGGTGTAAACTTGATGGCAGAGACTACATCATCTAAAATAGATTATTCTATTTTAGATAAGTTATTGAAGATACCATTTAGTCAAGTTGTTAAAGATGAGATAAAATTAAGGGTAGAGTTACAAAAAAAGTATTGTTTAGATACAAATGGAAATCTATATACATTAAATAGATTTTTAAAGGAGACTATCAACTTTGTAGTTTCAAATGGCAATTTTCATGATTTTAAGATTTTAAATAGCTTAAAAGACAAACAGATAGATTATGGATATATGTTAAACTCAACTGCAAAACATAATCAAGTTGAGTCTATGAACTATATGCAACAAAAGTTATTAGGTAATAGTTCAAATGATATGTTAAATGATGCTATACTTTATGCTATAAAATCAAACTCACTTGATACTACTATTCATCTTATGCAACAAAATATTAAGCTTGATGAAAAGATAGTTGATGAAGCGATAACAATATTTCAAAGAGAAGAAAATGATATTTTTTTCAAAAAGCTAAGAGGTTCAAATGACACTAAACTTTTACCATTTGTAGGAGAAACTAAAAAGTTAAAAAAAAGAAGAAAGTCAAAGTTATATGTTGCTAAATCTCACTTTTTTGTTAGCACAGATGAACTAAGAGATATATCATATAATAGTTTAGTAGATATGTACAATTTATACTATATCGATGATTTTACAGCTGAAGCGTATAAAGATAAATTAGAAATTCAAGTATGGAACCATAATAATACTTATATAGTAAATTTTTTTAAAGAGCTTGAGAACTTATTACTTATAAATGGTTTTGAGGACTTTAAAGAAGTATTTCTTAATCAAGATGAATATGACATGCAAGTAAGTGCAGAATTTAAAAGAGATAAAAATAAAGATATAGAGTATTATGACTTTATGAATATTGAAGTATTGTAATACAATTTTAGATAAAATAATATCAAATAATTAAGGGGTCACTATCAAACAAACATTATTTATAGCACCTACAACAGCTAGGGCAAACGAGATACAAAGAAAATACACTAAAGAATATAAGTTTTTAAAAGTTATTACTCTTTCACATTTAGTAAATGAAATATTTGAAATATATGATAGTGCTAGAGTAGTAGTTGATAAAAATATCGCTTCAAGTATTATTTATAAACTTATTTTAAACTCTTCTAGTGATTATTTTAGTTATTTAAACTCTTCTAGTGAATCATTAGATATTATATATGATTATTTTGTAAAACTAGGTACAAATATTATTAAAATTGAGCAGTTTAATTACAATAAAGATAAAGAGTTTGCATTGATGGAGCTTTATAATTTATATTTAAAATATAAAGAACACAACAGTTTGGCAGATATGTCAGATATACTTGATATAAGTTTAAAAAATATTGATAACTATTTAGAAAAGTTTGATAAGATATTTGTAGACCAGTTTAATGTAGGAAGTTTAAATCTACTAAAAAATAAAAAAGAATCACATCTATATGAAATTATATTAAATAATATATCTTCAGAACAATTAGAAAAAGAAGAGTCAAATAAAAGTATAAATTTATATCAAAATAATGCTTTTAATGCATATGATGAGACAAGAGAAGCTATTAAAATAGCTAAAAAGTTAATGCTTGATGGAAATACTGAAGAAGATATAGTAATAGTAACTTCAAATTTTCCTAAATATGCACCATATTTTCATAATCTTTTAGCAGAGTATGATATGAAAGGTTATGATACAATAGGAAGATCTTTAAGCACAATATCATTAAAGGAAAATGATTTAAAATACCATAGCAATTTTAAAGTACAAAAAAGCTACTGGAATTTTAATACAAAATATAATGAAACAAAATCTTATTTAGAACACTTAAGTCTAGTATATGATGATAAATATTTAAAAGAAAATTTACTATTAAATACAAAAGTAAGAGGAAATAGAGAAGGTATTTTATTTGCTGATATGAATAATTTATTAGGAATAGATAATAGTATAAAACATATTATCCTTGTAGGTTCTGATAGTACAATGTTTCCACCAAAAAGCAGAGATAATTTTTTATTTTCTCAAGAGCAGTCACAAAAATTATTTAACACTAACAATATATACGAAGCATCAAAAACATTATATAATGAACTTAAAAGATTAAGTGATAAGTTATATGTAGTAACAGCATTATATCAAGATAAAAGAAAACTTTCTACTTCTATTATTATAGATAAAGATATAAACAATGTGTTTAATGTTAATAATATACAAAGTAGAAATGATATATTAAAAGATAAAAATATGATAGATGAACCTGAACTTAACGAGTTTCAATCAAGTGTATCTTCAAATGAATTTACAAAATATGATGGAGAGGGTATAGGTGTATTTAATACTGGGGACAAATTATCTGCAAGTGCTTTAAATAGTTATGAAAAATGTCCTTTGCAATACTACTTTTCTAGTGTACTTAAATTAAATGCTCCACAAGATGATAGAGATGGTTTTGATGCTGCCCAAAAAGGTAGTTTGATGCATAAGTGTTTTGAACTATTTACCATAGATATACAACAAAAAGATGCAACTAATATGTCAAAAGATGAGTTATACAGTTTTATGTATGATATATCTCAAAAAGCATATGACGATAAAGAGACTCAAGGAAATATAGGTATAGGAAAAGAGAACATAAATCATAAAATAGAGTTAGAGATATTTAGAAAAGGACTACATGATATACATAGTACTGATAAATCTGAACTTGCTAAATTTGTTGATTATTTTTATGAAAATAAATTTGAATACTTTAAACATACAAATTCAGAAGAGTTATTTATGTTAGATAGTGATTTTAATGTTATTGATTTAGATGGTAAAACAGATGAAGAGATAGATCATATATCTAAATTAGAACGATTTATAAAAGGTTATATAGATAGACTTGATAACTTAAATGAGGATGTAAATATCATAGATTATAAATCTAGTGTAAAATCAAAAAACATAAAAGATTTACAGAAAGAGAGTTTAAAAGATTATCAGCTTGGACTTTATATGTTATATGCTACACAACAGTATCCAAATAAAAACCACAATGCTCATCTTTTATCATTTAAAGAATCTGATAAGCCTACTACACAAGAATATAATACTTCCATCTCTATTCCGTATAGCAAGAGGGGTGTTGATATAGAATTTGACAATAACTATAAAGAAACACTAAAAAATCAAATAATAACAATAAAAGACAATATAAACAATGGTAAGTTTGCCTTTAATAATAGTGATGAAAAAAACTGTGAATATTGTAATTTTAGTCGTATTTGTCATCAGTTGGCACTAAATAAGGAGATATCAGATGTGTAAATTTAATAAGTTCACGATACAACAAAACTTTGCAATAAGTGCAGGAGCTGGAAGTGGAAAAACATACACTTTAAGTAGAAGATATATAAATGCAGTTTTAGGATTTGATTTTTTTACTGACAATAAGAGTGATACTCCAGAAGATGAATTACAAGCAAATTTTATAGAATATAAAGATGAAAAAAAAGCAGATCTATCTCAGATAATCACTATGACATATACAAAAGCAGCAGCTTTAGAGATGAGTGAAAGAATCTTTGATCTTATGGATAAGATAATTGGTTTTGAAACTTTAGATACTAACAATGGTGATTATGATTCGATAGCTATGGGTATGGATAGATTATCATCTAATGATAAAGAGTATGTTGTATATACTTTAGATAATGCACTAAATAACTCAAATAATGCTTTTATCTCTACTATTCATGCTTTTTGTTTAGATACCATTGCTGTAAATAGTGATATAGCAAAAGTAGATAGTACACTATCAACCATAGAAGATGTAGAAAAACTAAATATTTTAAATGAAGTAAGACTAGAAACCTTAGAAGAAAATAAAGAATTAGCATACAAAGTATTTACAACAATAGATAAATTTAAAGCTAATCAGCTAATAGAAAAATACACTACAAATAGTAAATTTAGAGATAGTTTTGATCATTTTATCAAAAATCCTATAGCAAAAGATCTGTATATTAACATAATTAAAGATTTATCACCAATACCAACTCAAGATACGGATAAAATAGAGAGTGAAATTGACAATGCTAAAGATAGTGATATAAGAAGGAAATGGTTTGATGAATATGTAGAAAATTTTGAAAATTTAGATGCTAAAATCTGGACTACTTTTACCATAGAAACAGTTTTCAAATCTGGTGTTAATAAAGGAAAAACAAAGGTCTCATCACTTAGTTTAGGTGAAAAAAAATTTCCATATCTAAATGAATTTGTAAAAACAATGGATAAATTAGTGCCAATATATAGTAAGCCTGATGATGAGTTAGAAAAAGAATTTAACTCTAAGGTTCAAATCATACATAAATTGTTGGTAAAAATTTATGATAAATATCAAGAAAGATTAGTAAAAGAAAATAAAATAGACTTTGACACAATCATCTCAAAGACAGAACAAATCATAGATAAAGTTGATACAGATTATAAATATATTATGATAGATGAATATCAAGATACAAATAGTTTACAAAATAAAATCATCCATAAAATATCAAAAGATAGAAACCTATTTGTAGTAGGAGATAGTAAACAGTCTATTTATTCTTTTCAAGGTGCAGAACTAGAGGTATTTAATAACTCTCTAAATGAACAAGATTATGTAGAACATATGAGTATAAATTATAGAAGTGATAAGAAGATATTAGCTTATGTAAATAAAGTATTTGAGAATCTATTTGATAAAGAAAATAAAAATAGTTTTGTATCTACAAATTTTAAAGCAAAATTTACAGAATCTGATAAGCTAAACTGTTCAAGTGAAGATAAATCAGATGGGACTGTTGAGTATCTAATATCTGAAAATATTAAGGACTCTGATAGTCAGGAACAATACCAAAATTTAGCAAAATTTATAAAGTCAATTAAGGAAGATGAAATAGACGGATATGATGAGATTAAAAAACTAATAAAAGAAGAAAAAAAAGCCATAGGGATACTATTTGATTCAAAAGCTAAAATGATGCTCTTAAAAAAAGAGCTAAACTTATTAGGTGTTGAGTGTAAAGTAAGTGCTAGTGAAAGTTTCTACCATACTACAGAGGTAAATGATATATTTTTAGTACTAAAGTCTATAAGTATATTAAAGTCAAAATCATACAAAAAAGATGACGATAAGTTTAAAAAACTATTTTCCAAGGATAGGTATTTTATAGCGGGTGCTTTAAGAAGTAATATTTTAAGATACAATGAAGAACAAATAGTTGATATACTAAAACAAAATTTAGAAACTATTACAGATATATTTCGGTTGTATATAGAACAATCTGAAATACTAAGTATAAGCTCACTTATAAAATATATAATAGATGACTCTAAACTATTAGATATATACGCTTATTTAGGTGATATAGATCAAAGAGATGCAAATATAGAAAAACTTATAGATATGAGTATACAGTATGAAACAAACAATTCAAGTGATCTATACAATTATCTTGAAGAGTTAAAAACAAGTATCTATTTTGTAGATGATACTAAAGAAAATGAAGCTTTTTATAAGTCACCATCAGTAGAGAGTATTGAACTTTGTACAATACACAGTACAAAAGGGTTAGCATACCCAATGGTAATACTTGGACAAAGTGAAAAAAATGTTCTAAATAAAACTGCACAAGAGTTTGGTCTTAGTTTTAACTCATTTACTCTAAATACTGATAATGGCTATGTAGAGTATGGTGCTGTTGGTTTTAAAGTTGCAGATTATGAACCACTTATATATAGAATACTTAAAAAAATAAGTAAAAACAAAGGTGAAGCAGAGAGAAAACGACTTCTGTATGTTGCTCTTACAAGAGCAGAACACAATATTGTGATATCTGGTTCTGTTTCAAAAACTAAAGCAGATAAGATAACTTTAGCAGATGACAGTTACTTGACATGGCTTACAAAGAATGCATTTGATATAGATAAACAGTCATTATTAAGTGAAAAAATAGAAGGTATAAAGTTAATTGACAAATCAATATTAAGTGATGAACCAATTAAACAAAAAGATACAAGTTTTGTAAAATATGAAAAACAGACCGTTAAATTTAAAGAGTTTTCTAATAAAACTGCATCGAATAGTTCAGATGAAACTAAACATAACATAATAAATGAAAACATAGCAAAGCAAGCAACTTTAGGTACTACTGTACACTCTATACTAGAAAGATACTGGGATAAACTTGAAGATAAAAATATACTTCAAACTATCTTCTTTAAATATGCAATTTTTAATGAAGAGGTAAAAAGTAAAGTTAAACAATATTTAGAAAACTTTAAATCAACTAATACATATAAAAAACTAAAAGATGGTATAGAGTATAACTTTGAGCTTGATCTACATAATTTTGTTGATGGACAGCAATCCCTTAGTATCGTAGATTTAGTGTATTTTGATAAAGAGAAAAATGGATGGGTAATAGTTGATTTTAAATCAAACAATATCTCAAAACATAAAGATTTAGTAAAGTTTGCAATAGATCAGGGGTATGATAAACAGTTAGAAACTTATCAAACACTTTGTGAATCAAAAGATATGAATGTGGTGGGTAAACTACTACTTTTTCTAGAAGACGGTAGTGAGATAGAGTTTTAGAATTGTACTAAAAACAACTAAGTAAAATATATTTAACAAAATAGAAAAGCAAAAATAATGACAAATATAATTATCATTTAAAGAATAAAGTTATATAATGATAAATAAAATTATCATAATGAGGCAATATGAAAAATATAGAGATATCTATAGACAATAATAAAATAGGAGAATTATTCTTTGAAAAAGAGAATAATCAATACGGTTTTAATTATACTAGTTCTAAATATCCTATATCATTGATCATGCCATATAAGGCATCTACTTATATTTGGCACAATAGATTACATCCTTTGTTTGATATGTATATGCCAGAGGGATATTTATTTGAATTATTTAAAAACTTTTTAGCAAAAGAGTACGGATATGTAGATGACTATCT
>JAYEJC010000042.1:0-2102 GCA_034660335.1 Campylobacterota bacterium | reverse complement strand
ACTATCATCATTTAAACACTCAAAATATTTCTTTGCATATTCTATTTTTAACTCTTCGCTACCTTTTAATTGCAATTTATCCATACAGTTACCTTTTGTTTCTGCTACAAAATATATATCTTTTTTATCAGCCCCATTAAATACTATCGCCCAATCAGGATTATAATTTCCCATAGGTGTCGGTATCTTAAAATCATCAGGTAATTTTGCATATACAACTATATCACTATCATCCATATCTTCGGCTAATTTTAATTCAACTTTGGAATCAGATTTTAGATAATCGTATATATGTCTTTTTACACTTACAGTATCATTTGATAAATTATATTTAAAATTTGGTATTGTAAATATATCAGTTTCATATACCTCATTAGTTTTAAAATATTTTATACCACTTACAAGAAGTTTAGCTTTTTGAGTATTAATTATATTTGTAACTTTTATGATAAATTCTTCAGGGTTGATTTTAAATTGGTTAAATTTATCTTCTCTTATCTCACCTAATATTTTACATATAGTTTTTCTAGTCAATGATGTATTTTTTTCTAATTCTCCCACTAAATCATATTTGGTACTTCCAAGCTCATGATTTAATAGCTCATATTTTTTATGCTCTTTGCTCATCATACTATTACTTTTTTCTAAATCATCTACTTCCAAATGCTCTTTTTGAGAAGATGAAGATATGACTACTTTAACTTTTGCCACTTCTAGTTGTTGGTTTATAGCTTCTACACTTTCATCTTTTAAAACTACACTATCAACATTTATAGTAAATGATGCTTTTGTATTTATCTTACTCCATAACTCTTGAAACTCTTTTTTATCAAAGTTTTCATTTGGTTTTAGCTCACCTATTGATATATTTTTACCATTGCCTATCATATCGCCTACAACTGCTACAGAATTTGCTTTTATCACTAGCTCTTGCATCTGCTTTTCCCAAGCTTTAAGTTGTGGTATCACTTCAAACGATTTATTTTTAATATCTTTTATAGCTACATCAGTTATAAAACCATCATCTCCAATATAACCTTTTTCTTTCCAATCCTTGATAATAGTAGTAGCTAACTTATCTCCAATTTTTACTTCCATCTCATCATCATTTTTAAGTGTGATTTGACTCAATACTTTTATAGTGATTTTTGTTTCTCTTGATAACGATTCTAATATATCTTTTTGTAAAGTTGATGCAAACTCATCGTAAGATTCACTTGCAACTACTGTAAGTGTATTTATATCAAAAAACTCTGTATCTATTAAACCTACATCTTGCCTTACACCATGCTCATTGACACAAATTCTAAGCCCACGACCTATCTCTTGCCTTTTATTATCAGTAGAATTTGAGTGTTTAAGTGTACATATTTGAAATACATTTGGATTATCCCAACCCTCTTTAAGTGCTGAATGTGAAAATATAAATCGTGTTGGCTCTTTGAAGCTAAGTAGTTGTTCCTTTTCTTTCATAATCAAATCATAAGCACTAACATCTTTTAATATATCAGATTCTTTAGTTAATGGTTTACCTTTTTTATCAATAGAAAAATATCCCTTGTGTATATCTTCTATATCTAAACTATTTACATATTTTGAATATTCACTGTCAAATAAGCCTATCTCTTCTTTTAATATATTTTGATATTCCTCTTCAAAAATAGTTTCATATTCTGCTTTTATTTGAGTATTATTCTCATCATACATTCTATATTTAGCTACTTCATCTATAAAAAATAAACTTAATACCTTGATACCTTTACCGTATAGCTCTTTCTCTTTTTGTATATGACTTTTTATAGTTTCTCTTATTTGTATTCTTCTTAAATGATTCTCTTGAACTGAACCTACTACTCCACCTGCATATATTTTAACTCCATTTAAAAACTCTATATAGTTTTTATCTGCTCTTATATCTTTTACTACAAAACCATCTTTATATTCACTAAGCCCTTTTGAGAAATTATCACTATATATATCATCACCCAAACCAACACGAACACTCTTTTTAACCACACCATTTTTAAGCTTCATATCTATCTCTATAAGTGCTGTTGGGTCTGATTTACTTATCTTGATACTATCTAAAAATATATATCCTC
>JAYEJC010000041.1:0-2106 GCA_034660335.1 Campylobacterota bacterium | reverse complement strand
CACTTCAACACTTAATAAAATTTATTTTATTATTGTTTACTTTACAGTTCGCGGAATAGAGCAGCTTGGTAGCTCGACGGGCTCATAACCCGTAGGTCGCTGGTTCAAATCCAGCTTCCGCAACCAATCACAAACCCTTTAAATACAGACTTTATAAAGAGTATAAAAAGTAAATTTCTAACCTTTTTATAACCACTCGTTAGTAATCATTGTCAATTACTTTAAATTTCTAACTTTTTATGACCCTAATTTTATACTTTGGACTTATTCCCCACTATTCATTTAAAATAAAATCATAGATTTTATTACATTGCTATTGGGAGTATTTGGAAATTGATTTGATTTTCAATCAATATAATAAATCTTCTTTATCATTTTTAATTTTTGTGTTAGCACATCACAAAAAACATATCTCTTACAATCTTTTAAAATACCCATTCATTAGTTTGGTTTTTTAATCATTTCAGTCTAACAAATTATTTACTGATACTAAAATAAAATCTTCAATGCTTCATATTTTTATTTTATTATAAGTAAAAATTCATTCCTTACATTCTTACAAAAACCCGACAAACTAACGAAAGAGGTAAAACAAAAAACTTAAAGGATTGAAGATGACACATGCACAGATAGAAAACTACTTTATAGATATTAAAGGTATCAACGAAGCAAAAAAGACTTATAAGAAGTTAGCAAAGCTTTTACACCCAGATATGGATGGTGGAGATACGGAGAGTTTTAAATTATTAAACAACATTTACAATGATATTATCGAAAATAAAATCTATTTCTCAAATGATACTAAGTTTGACATAGAATTAGAAAAAATTATTTCACAAATTCTACACTATGAAAATATTATTATTGAAGCTGTTGGCAGTTGGATTTGGCTAAGTGGAGATACAAAGTCTATCAAAGATAAATTAAAAGACTTAGGGTTTAAATGGGCTTTTAAAAAGAAACAGTGGTATTACGGAGAAATGAAACGAAAAAATCCAAATCCAAAATCTATGGATGAGATAAAAAATAAATATGGTTTTCAGACTGTAAAAACTAATGAAACAGAAAGAATAACAGTATAGGGTAGGTTTTTATCACTTTAAAAATTACTTAATTAAGAGCCACTTGCAAATTAGCAAAAAAACTCATAATTTAATTTATTTTTGTAAAAAAAGTTGAAATCAAATTTCAATAAGTTATAATTTTGTAGCCCAAAATTTAACAGAAAAGAGATTCAACTTATGGAAAAAATTATACCAAAAATATCTAAAAATTTATCTAAAATGTGGAATAAAATTTTAAACCTAGAAAATTGTTTATTTCCAGAGATAAAAGAACAACTTGGAGCATTAAGTACAAAAGAAGAAAAACTAATTAAAATTCTAGACTTTGCCCAAATAGAAAAGAATGTAACAGTTGTAAGAATTACAAATACTCCTAAAGATAGAGAAGAAATAGCAAGAGCTATGATTGCAAAATCAGTTTACAATATGCAAACAACAAGAGATTTAATTGATAGACTTCATAGTGATAGAAATTTACGAGTATTATGTGGATGGAGATATAAAAATGATATACCAAGTGAATCTAAATTTAGTAGAGTATTTGCACAACTTAGTGATATGAATATAGCTCAAAAAACTCATGAAAAGTTTGTTGAAGAATATTTATCAGACACAATCTTTATGTATAATGCAACAGATGCTACAAAAATCCCATTACGAGAAAAACCTGTAAAAATAGAAAAAGAGGAAAAATCTAAAAATAAAGTTGGGCGACCAAAAAAAGGTGAAAAAAGAGAGCCTATAAAACCAAAGATTTTAGAGCAACAAAAAGAGATGAAAACTACACAAGATATGCTATGCTTAGTATCTACCAAATGTGGAGTTGGTATTAAACAAAATTCAAAAGGTAATAGAGAAGTTTGGATTGGTGGTAAGCTGCATATTAGTGCAGTTGATGGAGATATACCTATAGTTGCATTTTATAGTGGTGCTAATGTTCATGATAGTTCAGTTGCACTTCCACTTATAGATGAAACTAGCAAAAGAGTTATATATCTTCATGATTTATTAGATGCTGGATATGATAGTGATATTATTAGAG
>JAYEJC010000040.1:0-9359 GCA_034660335.1 Campylobacterota bacterium | reverse complement strand
TGGTTCTAGTTTTATACCTTTGTGGTTTTTCAAATAGTTTACTTTATTTAAAATAAACATACTAAAAGCATATAGTTCATTGTTTGTTTTTTGTAAAGCTTTTTTATCATATTGTCTTAGCTCTTTTGATATCTTAAAATCTGGAAAAAGCTCAATAGCATATTCTATATTTTGAAGAACATCAGATGGTGTTTTTGTTGTTTCTATATTTGGTGCTTCATAAAACCTCTCAATACCTAGTCTTCGTCGTATCCTTTTTAATTCTGTAACAACAGTTTGAAGTGAATCATAAACCTCCGTTGGAGTTATTATCCTTTGTGGATTTTCTGGTACATCAACAGGCTCTATCCATAAGTTTTTCTCAACTTTTGCAATTTTGGATAATAGTTGATTTGTAGCATATAAAACATGATTTGGGTGTTTTCTATTTTTTTTCTTTGGTTTTGGTACATCTTCATATATATTTTGTGAGGTTCTTAAAAAATCTACTATATCTATTATTAAAAGTGATTGTTCATAATTGTCTGTTGGTGAAAAACCTCTACCCAACAACTCATCCATAGCAAGTGAAGCACTCCACAAAATAAAATAGTTGTCATTTGATGTTTTGTTTTTGTATATAACTCTTTTTGATAGTTGTTCTATATGTGGACAAAACACATGATTTAATAATATATCAAGCTCTTTATTTAGCCTAGTTATTTGAAAATAAACATCTTCACTTGTTATATTTTTTGATGGATATGTTGGTACATTTACCTCACCTAGATTTGTATTTTTTCTATATTTATTTATTTTTTCCAACACCTCTAATGTTTTTTGAAAAACATGTCTTGGTGATTTATTATATGAAGATGGTGGTTTTATATATTTTGGATTTATATTTTTTTCACCAGCTAGATGGACAATCTTATGATGTAACACTATAGCTACTGAATAAACATCATTTGAATCTTTTGCTTTAATAATACCATTTAGAAAGTTTATTGATAATGACAATAAAAGAGTTATTTTTATTAAATGTGCCATATTAGTTTATCCTTTTATATTTATTGATTAATTGTATCCATGTTCTTTAAATATATTTTGCCCTTCACCTAAAAGAAAATCAATAAATCTTTTTGCTGCTAAATTTGCACTGCCCTGCTTTGAAAATACAAAACCTTGCCTTATAGGTGTATATAGTTTTTGATCTACTAATATATAGTTTTCACCATATTTATTATATCCTCTTGGCAAAAAATTAACTGCAGATTTTGGTAAAATACCAGCATTTCCATACCATAAAACATCACCTATAATATTAGATGCATCGGTTGAATAAAAAAGTTTATCTTTTACTTTATCATATAGTTTACTATTTTTCAAAGCTTCAATAGCAGCCATACCATATGGTGCAGTTTTTTTATTTGCTATTGTTATCTCTTTTATAGATCTATCTGTTAGAATATTTAGTTTATCATCATTTAGTTTATCATGTTTTGATACCAATAGGATTAAACTACCTGTTGTATAAATTTTTGGTTTTGTTGATGCTAATTTTTGCTTGTATAATTCTTGTGGGTACTTCATATTTGCAGCTAAAAATATATCATATTTTTCACCAGCTTTGACTTTTTTTACTAAATTCCCTGTAGCATCAAAACAGATAACAATTTTATCATTTGGGTATTTTTTATTGTATTCATCTAATATATCTGAAAAAAAGAATTTTAAATTTGCAGCACCAAAAATAGTGACTTGACCTGCATTTAATGTAGCTATAACTAATAATAAAAACAATATATATCTAAACATCTTAAATCCTACTTATTTTGTCTACTAAGTGTCCAAATTGCATAGTTGTTATCTATAACAATATTTGGTATTGTGTCATAGTTTAGTATTTTTTTATAAAAAAAACAAACTATATCTTCCATCTCTTTTATTGATAAAACTTTTGTTATACCACCTGTTAAAACTATACTATTTAATGAGTTTAACTTGATATTTAAATAAGATTTATGATGATGAGATACTTTATATAAAACAAGAAAAATAGATAATTGCATCAGTAATTTTGTAGACTCTTCATCTCTGTTGTCCATTATATTTTCTGTTTTATTTAAAAACGCAAGTAGTTCATATACATATTCATTGTTTTTTGCAATAAATACTAAACTATCTGCACTTTTATATACACCTAGTTTTTTAAAAACCAATCTATCATATTCATTTGATGTGACTATATTATCTTCTACTAAATCTTTACTATAGTGCATATCAGTAGTAGCCCCACCAATATCAATCACAATAAAAGGATCAGCAACATCAAGCAACTTATGTATATAAGGTAATGATTGGTTTACTATATATGGTGTTGAGTATATTTGATTTGAAGTTAGTTGATATAGGTCTTTTATATCCTCTTTTCCCTCTATATCACTTGCATAAAGATTTGTAAGATACTCTTTTAGATCATCCTCATAAATTTTTAATTTATCATCAATAATATTGGGCAAAACAACAAGGTTTTGAATATATGTTGTTAAAAACTGAGTTTGACTAGAGCTTCCTACATATACAATATTTTGATAATTAATAGACTCCAAATAAGTTATAAGCTCCTTATCAAAGATATATTTAGTACTATCAATTCCACCAACTATAATAACAACATCGATTAAATTTTCTGGTTTATGTGCTTTTTTTATATCACTATACAATATTGATTCAATTATATTTATTCCAGCATTATAAGCTATATTACTTGCATATTTCAAGCTAAAAGATTCTGTTATACCTATTATTAAAGTGCTTAAACCACCATTTGCACTTGAGTATATATGGATATCCTCTTGTTTGTGATTTAATAAAATATCTCCACATCTATTTTTTAGGTCATCATATATACTTATATCAAAATTTCTAAAATGATGTTCTATTTTTTTTTGTGTAGCTACCTTAAAATATGTACTTCCAATATCTATTAATACTTTACTCAAATTTATTCCTTCTTTTTATTTTTATTTTTTGGTACTAATTACCTTTTATTTATCCTGCCAATATGATTTTAAAACAAACACCATCTTCATAATTTGACGCTATTATCTCTCCATGAGATTTTTCAATAATCTGCTTAGTAAGATATAGCCCTATTCCTGTACCTTCATCATCACTTTTTGTTGTAAAATTTGAATTAAATATATCTGATATAACATCACTTGGTATACCACCAGCATTATCACAAATAGTTATTATAACTTTATTATCTTCTGAGTATTGATTAAAAACAATTTTTTTATCTACTATTTTATTATCTATAAAAGCATCTTTTGAGTTATTTATTAGATTTATAAAAATATGTTTAAACTCTCATTAGGGATACATCGAAACTCCAACTGTTTATCACCATTTGTCTCAACTTCTATTTGATTTTGTATTAAATTATCTTTCATAAGCAATAAAGTTGAATCTATAACTTCAGATATTTTTACATTTATCAATTCTGGATTTGGTCTAAAAAAACTTCTAAACTCATCTATTGTGTTTATAAGATGTGATATTTGGGTATTTATATTTTTTGAACTATTTTCTATATCTTCATTTGTAACTTCTAGTCCATAAGAGGCATTTATAGCAAGTGATTCTGAATATAGCTTTATAGTACCTAGTGGCTGTTTCCATTGATGAGCTATAGCATCCATCATCTCACCTAATGCTGCTGATTGGGACTGTTTTGCTAAAACTTCAAATTGTTTTCTATTTTTTTCTACCTCTTCATCTACTAGTTTTTGAAGATTATTTGTTAAATTTGAGAGTTGTTTATTTTGTTTTAGAAGCATATCTTTACTAGTTTGATTTCTTTTTTCATAAAAATATAGAAAAATACAAGATACACAAAGTGGAATTATAGAATAAAAAGCAGAAGATAGGCTATATCCATGTTTTGTATCTATCCAAAATATATAAAATATCATAGCAACACTACTTAATAAAATAAAATAACTAAATTTTTTATCTGTTAAAAATACAACAACAAGAAGTAAAATAACAAACCAACTAGTCCCAACAGTACTATTCATACCAAAATAGAAACTCAAAGAGACAATAATAAAAGATAAAATCATTACAATTTTAACAAACAATTGAAATCTATCTTTATATTTTCGTGTTAATAACAAGATAATTAAACCAGAGCTACAATACAAAATATCAATAGTAAATTGAACCATATTTGATTCTAAAAGTCGAGCTATTGAAGCTAAA
The DNA here is from genome assembly GCA_034660335.1 of Campylobacterota bacterium. Classification (GTDB taxonomy): domain Bacteria; phylum Campylobacterota; class Campylobacteria; order Campylobacterales; family Arcobacteraceae; genus JAIOSF01. The sequence goes on along the minus strand of JAYEJC010000040.1, from coordinate 5,111 downwards.
AATACAACTATTATATTTAAAGATAATAGTGCATTAAAAAGCATATATTTTAACTTTTGTTCATGCTCATCATCACCAAACTCAAATCCACTGGTTAAAAATCTCTCTATCATAGTAATCCTATCTAAATTTTTAATAACTTTTATGATTATATCATATGTTTGTTTTAATTTATACTTAAGCTTTTGATCTCTAAGTACAATCCTCTAATAAGTTTTATTTAAGATTAAACTATTGATCTCTTATACATCTAATATATTTAGAGTAAGTTCTATTTTCATAATAAGCACTACCACTTTTAAAATATATATAATAACCCCATCTTCCAAAATTTCTCCATGTCCTATCACTAGTCCAGTATCCATCTTGTAAAATATACCTAAAAGATCTATCAATCATAATCTCATCATCTCGTTTACGATTTATAATATACTCATACTCATCAACTGTTGGTACTCTCCAATTAGAATATCCACCAAGAGCTAAGTTTTTACAATATTTCTCTGCATCAGTTTGAGAGACTAGTATTTTTATATTATCTTGTGTATCTTGCCACATCATATTATGTGTTCTATCAATCACAAAACCTTTTGAAACTACAAAATCTTTCCCAATCAAACCTACACAAAGAGAAACAAATAGATAAATAGCTCTCATATCTTAACCTTTTATATTATATTTCTTTCTTTCTAATCTATCTTTTACTTTTTTATCAAGAAGCTCTATATTTAGCTTTTCATCTTCTAAAAAAACAAGTCCAACAAGCTCTTTACAAACTACTTTTTCTTTATTGTGACTTGTGTGCTCTTTCCACTGTTTAAACTTATTTTCATATATATCAGTTATTTTGTCTTCATGAAATTTTCTTTCTAAAACTAACGCTATTGTTACTATTAAAAGCATAATAAAAGGTATCATCATATCACCCATTTGAAAAACTCCTCACCTCTTTGTCTATCTTGAATATTTCGTCTATACTTAAAAGTTTTGTATCATGAAATTTATTTATAGCTTCAAGAGATATTTTAGATATATCTAAAAAACCAATTTCACCTTTTAAAAACTTCGCAACACCCACTTCATTTGCTGCATTTAATACTACCCCTAGATTTTCATTGTTAAGTAGCTCATCTTTTATCTCCCAAATATTGTATCTTGAAGTTTCTATTTTTTTAAACTCCAAGCTACCAACTTCTAATAAATTTACAGGTTTTAAAATCTCATTCTCAACTTTTGGCATAATAGCATATGATATAGGAAGTTGCATATTTGTATTTGCTATATGTGCTGTTGTGCTTCCATCAGTGAAGTTTACCATCGCATGAATTATTGATTTTGTTTCAATTATAGCATCACAAGCAGTAGTATCAAAAAGCCATCTAGCTTCAATGAGTTCAAAAAGCTTATTGGTCATAGTAGCACTATCTATTGTTATTTTATTTCCCATACTCCAATTTGGATGATTTAAAGCATCTTTTATAGAGACTGTAGAGAGTTTCTCAAGAGGTAAATCACGAAAACTTCCGCCAGATGCAGTGATAGTCAAACTACTGATTTTCTTCTCTTTATCCATCAAGTACCATAGTCCAAAATGCTCACTATCAATAGGGGTAATATAAGAGGTATCAATAAATTTTCCTGCAACCACCAATGACTCTTTATTTGCTAAAGCAACTCTTTTTTTACACTCTATTGCTTTTAAAGTTGGAGGTAATCCAACAAATCCAACAAGAGCATTTACAACTAAATTTGAATCTGAATTTTCTATAGCTGTAAGTATGGCATCGGCCCCTGCTTTTACATTATGGTGATTTACTTTTTCTATATCATTTTTTGATGCTACAATCACAAGCTTTGGATCAAACTCTTTTAGTTGTTCATTTAAAAGTGTGATATTCTTTCCAGCACTTAACACCTCTACATTAAGATTAAATCTTTTTGCAATTGCTAAAGTATTGACACCTATGGAACCTGTACAACCTAAAATTATCAAACAAACAACCTAAGCATTATAAGCATTATAACCCCACCAAATAAATATCCATCCGTTCTATCAAGTATTCCACCATGTCCAGGAAGTATATCACCACTATCTTTTACATCTGCTTCTCTTTTTAAATAGCTTTCAAAAAGATCACCAAAAACTGAAGCGATAGCTACAATCAATGATATAAATAATCCAGAAGCAAACCCAATAGTATCAGGTGCAAATGTCACCCCTAAAATAGCAGCCGTAACAACACCACCAGCAACACCTTCTAAAGTTTTATTTGGGCTTGTTTCACAAAACTTTGTAGCACCAATACTTTTACCTACAAAATACGCACCAACATCAGCACCAGCTACAACTACTAATAACCATAAAAGAGACTCCATCCCAAATGAGATATAAAGAGAAAAAAGAAATAAGTATGAAGCCATAGGATACATAAGAGGTAAAAACAGTTGTTTATTGAGCTCTTTTGTATACGCTAAAATAGAAGCAAATACAATACCAACAACAAAAATCAGATCTTCAGGTTTAGGATAAAAATATGCAGCAATCCACATAACTACAGCATATATATAGATTTTATCTTCTTCTATTTGAAATAGTTTCATCGCTTCATTTAAAGCAACCAACATCAAACCACCAAATAAAACCCATGTTAAAAAGAAAGAATCAACAAATCCTATTATCAAAAGAGCTACAACAAGAGCGATACCTGTTTTAATTCGAGTACCACTATCACTTAGAATATCAAACATTTTTTATCCTAGATATAAATTTTATTTATTATACAAAAGTGTTGGTAAATTGTTGATTATTAGCTATGTTTTTTTAATTTTTCATAACCTACTTTTATATATTTTAGTAAAGGAATTTTATATCTTAAAAAAACATATTGTTTTACACAATATCCTAGAAATCCCTTGACTTGAACTAAACCATACAAGTCACAAACAGCATATTTGCCACCCAATGCTATTAAAGTACCTTCTAGTTTTGGATTACAACTTTTTAGTTTTTTATTTTCTATATGATTTAAAATATTTTTTCCTACACTTATACCTGTGGCTCTTGCTACTGTGACATTTGCAGGCATTATATTGCCCTCTTTATTTTTTATCTGTGCTATATCACCTATAGCAAATACATTTTTATATTTTGTTTGTAGATATTCATCTACAATAATTTGATTTTTACTATTTTTTTCTAAATTTAGTTTTGTTGTAATATTTGAAGCTTTAATCCCACCTGCAAAAATAATAAATGAGTATGCTATTTTTGTTCCATTGGATAGATAAAGATATTCTTTATCGCAACTTGTCATTTTGGTATTTGTTATGATATTTATATTGAGTTCTTTTAATCTTGTTTGTGACATTCTTATCATTTTTGGATCAAATCCAGGTAAAACTGAACTTGCAGAACTAATAAGTGATATTTTTAAATCATCACAAGCAAAGTTTCCTCTTTTGAAAAACTCTTTTGCGTAGTTTGCCATCTCTGCTGATATCTCTACACCTGAAAGCCCTGCACCTACAACAGCTATATGTGTTTTGATACATTTTTTTGCTTCATCTTCTATTTTGTTAAAAAGTACTTTTTCAAAACTTTGTTTAAAATATATAGCTCTATGAAGTTTTTTTATATCATCTGTATTGTTTAAGCCCTCTATATTTTTTGGAAAAAAGGTCCTTGTTCCCATTGCTAATATAAGATAATCATAAGAAACTGTTTCGTTCTCTTGTGTTGATATGATATTCAAATCAAAATCAATATCAGTAACTCTTAGATTTTTATACTCTAAATATGGGTGATCAAAACCAGAACAAAGCGAAGATAGATCAATGGTCACATCTGCTATATTTGCTTTATTTGCTATTAAGTCATACACTTCTGGTTGTAGATTGTGATATGTATGTTTATCTATTAGTGTTATTTGTATATCTTGATTTTTTACCAACTCTTTTAGTGCATAGACACCTGAGTATCCCCCACCTAATATTACAACTTTTTTCACATATAACTCCAAGTATTAAAATAACTATTTATTATATCAACTTTTTGCTATATTTTAATGATATTTAATAGTTTAATCCTTTATTAATTTATTAAGATCCTCTTTAATATCTAAATGGTTCATTTTTTTACTATCATTACTAAGTATCTTTTCACAATCTCTACATACACCTATTAGATTTTCAAGAAAATATTTACCACCTTTAGCTATATCTTTTATTAAATGTATTTGAATACTATTTATATCAACTTTTTTACTACATCTAAAACACTCTTTTTTTTCTCTTATTAAAACAGCATTTTTCCGTTTTAGCCAATCTTTTGGGATTTTGTTTTTATTTGGTTCACTATGAAAAGCGTAACCACTCCAGTGTAACTCTTTTGGCATACCTTGTGGGAATTTACTATTATCTAATTTTAGTTTTAAATACTGATCAATAATATTATCAATAATTAGATATTTTCTAGTATCTGGGTTTGCTTCTATTTTACTTTTTTCAATAATATCGAAGTTAAATTTTGTTTTAGGATATGTTTTTTGAAGATAATTTTTAAGTTTACTTATAAAAAGATCAAATGAACTCTTTTTATAAAAAAGTTTTTGTATCTGTTTTCTGAAAACAAATACAAAAATAGAGATTAAAAAAAGCCAAATTAGTGATGAGATAATAAAATCTAATCCTAAAAAAGCCATTTTATACTCTTTTGTTTAGTTAACTGTAACTGTTACAGGTGTACCTTCCCAGATACCATGCTTAGTACAATAACCGTGAGCTACAAGATTAAGTTTTTTTCCTGTTGGAATAATTGTAAATGTTGTAGTATTATGTGCTTTTGTGTTTCCTAATGTACCTGGTACATAAGAAGCTTTTGCTAACATTGTTTCACCATTAAAAAGTGTAACTGATTCGATATAGTGATCAAAATCATCTGGATGTGTATATTCGTTACCCATTTTTACTGTTACTTCAAATGGCTCACCAGCGTTAGCTGTATCTGCACAATGGATAAACGGACTATGTCTATCTATTAAATCTTTTTTTGCTTCTCTTTCAACTGTGTCGATATCTACATATTTATTAATTTTTGGCATTTTAAATTCCTT
>JAYEJC010000039.1:0-9493 GCA_034660335.1 Campylobacterota bacterium | reverse complement strand
TAATGAATATACATAATGGATTTAATAAAGGATTGAAGATTAAAATAGTTGATTTTTACTTAGTAAATTATGGAAAATAATTTTTTAAATAAGGGTGTTTAGACCCCCAAATTTTTCATTAAATCGTTATTAGCAAATAATAAAAAGCAGCTACATATAACTATGCACTGCTTATATTCAATTAAAACTTATACATCTTTTCATAATATTTATGAGCCATAGAACCTGAGTCAAATTCATTTAGTACACCGTTCATAGAGTTTTTCATTAGATGAGTCCATTTTTTACTATCATTATAATAAGTTGGTATGATATCATTTTCAAGTCTATCCATCATAGATTTATTGTCATTTTTATCTTGCTCATCTATAGGAAGTGACGCATCAGCTCCTAGTATTGTGAATCCATTTTGCCCCTCTTTACAAAACTCAGGGTGCCATCCATCTGCTATTGAGAAGTTTATAGCTGCATTCATAGCAGCACTCATACCACTTGTACCACTAGCTTCTCTTGTGATTCTTGGTGTGTTTAGCCATACATCTGCACCTTTTTTAAGAAGATTTGAGAGTTCAAGTTCATATCCTATAAGCACTGCTACATTTTTATAATTTTTTGCTATATATGTAAGTTCATTGAAGATATTTATAGCATTTGTATCGTGTGGATATGGCTTACCTGCCCAGATAATTTGTACAGGTTTTTCACTTCTAGTTATCATCTGCTCAAATCTATCAAAATCATATTTTAAAAGTCCTGGTCTTTTATACTCTGCAAATCTTCTTGCCCATACGATTGTTAAGATATCCGGATCAAACATCTTTCCTGTTTGATTTGCTACTTCATTAAATAGGTTTCTTTTAAGATGTTTTTTTCTTGCAATTAGTTCGTAGTCCTCATGCTCATCAAGAGCTCTTAACATAGGTTTATCTGCCCAAAATCTTTTATTTTGTGCATTTGTTATAGGTATTATATCACAAATATCTCCATAATCTTTCCACATATCAGTTGCTACATCTGCATGCATTTTTGATACACCATTTGCTATTTTTGCAACTCTTAAAGCCCCAACTGTTAAACTAAAATCATCCTCATCTATCCCTGTAAGCTCTTTTACAGTTTCTAAATCGTGCCCATTAAAAAAGCCCATCTTTTTTAGAAGATTGATATTGTGTATCTCATTTCCTGCTGCTTCTGGAGTGTGTGTTGTAAATCTAACAGCCTCTTTTAAATCCTCTTTTGAATCAAATCTATTTTTATAAAGCTCAAATACTAAAGGTAGTGCATGACCTTCGTTCATATGGTATATATCTACTTTATGTTCTAGTGCTTTAAGTACTTTAACTCCACCAATACCCAAAACTATCTCTTGTGCTATTCTTGTTTGTTCATGTGCATCATAAAGCTTGTGTGTGATAGTTCTCGATAGATAATCATTTTCTTCAATATCTGTAGAAAGAAGTATCATAGGTGCTGTACCAAATAGCTCTGCTTTTACCATATATGCTTTTACAACAACAGGTTTTGAGTCTATATAAACTGTAACTTTTATACCTAAATCATCTAGAAAGTGATATCTTTTTCTTCTAAATTCAATCTTTAGATTTCTATCTTCATCTCTTGCTTGGTCATAATAACCATAGCTCCAAAGTATCCCTATACCTATCACATTTTGTTTTAGGTCATAAGCACTTCTCATATGTGAACCTGCTAAAAATCCCAATCCACCTGAGTATATTTTTAGTGCTTGATGTATAGCAAACTCCATAGAAAAATAAGCAACTGCTTTTTCATATTCTTTGTTGAAATCATATTGTTTTATCTGCATAAAAATCCCTTATATTATTTATGGTTATTTTATACTTTATTGATAACATTTTAGTTACTCTGATTTACGGTTTATTTTTGTTAAATATATTTAAGATTATTATTGAGTTATTGTTTAAATCAACTTCATAAATAATAGTATATTTTTTAAAAGTCATATCTTTAATTTCTTCATCATCAGAATAAAATGATTTTCTAAATTTATATGGATAATTTGGTAAATTTTTGATTTGTTTAAATAAGTCTTTTCTAAATTTTTTTGAAGCTGATAACTTATCTTTTGCTATATATTCTAGAATTGTATTAAAATTTACTTCAAACTTTTTATCAAGTTTAATTTGCATATTTTAATTCTAGTTCTTTTTCAAATTTATTTGTTCTATTTTCAAAATCTTCAAATGATGTTAATTGACTATCACCATTTTTTATATTATTTCTTATTTGTTGCAATTCTTCTTTTCTTTCATAAAAATATGGATCATATTCTAAATTTTTATCTTTTGCTATAGTAATATTTTCACTATGACTATTAACATAATTCATAAAGTTTTTTACATAATTATCTTGAATTTGTACTGCCATTGTTTGCATAATGAACTCCAATAATTTATTTATATATTATTGTATCTAAATAAATCTCAATACTCTTCATAATTGAATCATTAAAAAAATAATTCCATAGTTCCCATCGTCTCTGAGACTGTAAAATAACCTAAAAGTATTTTATTACTCCACGACTAAAGTCGGCGTTCCAAGCATACTCGTTCCCATCGTCCCCGATGGGAATGTATATAAAAGTTAAATAGATATAAAAAGTGAATTAAACATAAGTATGAATTCCCATGCTGGAGCATGGAAACTAGTAACACTTGTTCTCTTCCTGTGCTTTGTTGTATCTTGCTTACCTTATTGGTTTATTTTTATTAAATATTCGGATTATTTCAATTAAATCTTTTTTAATATTTATTCTATAAATTATAGTGTAGCCTTTAAAGGTCATATCTCTTATATTGTCATTATCAAAATAGATTGATTTTCTATATTTAAAAGGGAAATTTGGTATTTCTTCTATTATTTCATTGAGATTAGTATAAAAGTTTTCACTTGCTGTTATCTTGTCTTTTGCAATATGTTTTAAAATTATTGTTAATTGGTTTTTATATCTTCTTAATTTAGATATTTGCATTTGATTTTAAGTCTTTAAAAAAAATATCCATTTCTAAATCAAATTGTTCAGATGATAACATTTCAGCTTTACCATTATCTATATCTTCAATATCTTGCTGTAATTGTTGTTGTCTTTCATAAAAATACGGATCATATTCTAAATTTTTATCTTTTGCTATAGTAATATTTTCACTATGACTATTAACATAACTCATAAAGTTTTTTACATAACCATCTTGAATTTGTACTGCCATTGTTTGCATAATGAACTCCAATAATTTATTTATATTATTGTATCTAAATAAATCTCAATATTCTTCATAATTGAATCATCAAAAAAATAATTCCATAGTTCCCATCGTCTCTGAGACTGTGAAATAACCTAAAAGTATTTTATTACTCCACGACTAAAGTCGGCGTTCCAAGCTTTGCGGAATCTGGACTTTAGTCCAGACTAATGCCAATTTAAACTTATATTAAGCCCAGACTAAAGTCGTGGGTTCCAAAATGATTTATTTTTTAGTTTGCACATTGATTTGAAACTATGAATATGAGTTATTTCACAGTCTCTGGAGCATGGAAACTAGTAAAGGCACCTATAATATCATATCTTCAAAGCTATCTACAATCTCTTTTTGAAGTTGATCTTTATTTTTTAAGTCTAAGAGATGTATATATAAGTTTTGATCTTCTAGTCTCATAGTTATAGTACCAGGGGTAAGTGTAATAGCATTTGCTACTAATAACTTATCAAACTCATTTGTACAGTTTGTGTGAAGCTTAACTATAGCTGGGTCTATATCTATTTTTTTAGATAATACTATTTTGGCTACTTCTATGTTTGATCTTATCAAACTTTTTATAAACACTAGTGCAAATTTTATATATCTTATCATCACTTATCCTTTGGCATATATAAAAAGTTATCACTATCATCACCGGCCCAGATAGCTTCACTTTCAAGTTTTAGACTGTTTGGTGGGCATACATCTGTACATAAGCTACACCAACAACATCTACCATAGTCTATCCTTGGGATACAAGCTGAGTTGTTTTTACTATTTAGCAAGCTATCATCTACACTTATCATATCAATAGCCTCATTCATACAGATATCTTGACAGTTTGCACACCCTATACATGTTGCTAGTGTGTTTGTATGAAACCCTCTATACCCATCCACTAAGCCCTTTTTTTCTTCAGGATAGCAAACTGTTTTTGGGTGTTCAAATACCTTTTTTATAGCACTAAATGGGCTAAGTGTACCTTTTATATCTATTTTATCAAACATTTTTTCTCCTTCGGTGGTGCTTTTAGCACATCACCTTTGGTTCCGAATCTATAAATGTGAAACTTTTCACTTTTATATACGATTCTCATCTCTCAATCTCTGGTGGGCAGATACCCAAAGAGTTCATTATCATAGCTACATTTGATAGCTCTTCATCTATAAGAAGTTTCTCTAAAAGTGTAAATCCATGGATAAGTGATGGACCTTTTACCTGCATTCTTCTTATATGCTCACTTCCATCCCCTGCCATATAGTATCCAAACTCACCCCTTGCAGATTCACTTGCTACATATATATCATCTTTGGGGATTTTAAATTTTCTATGTTTTGGGATTTTTTGCATTATCTCTCCATCTTGTGGGATATCTTTGATCACTTGTCTTAGTATCTTTATAGACTGTTTTATCTCATCTCGTCTGACCATCGCTCTTGCGTAAACATCACCAGCCTCTTGAGTAGGTATCTCAAAATCAAGTTTGTCGTATACTAAGTATGGATTATCTTTTCTTACATCTCTTTTGATACCACACCCTCTTAAAACTTGCCCTACGAAGCCATTTTCTAAAGCATCTTTTTGAGTTACTATTCCAACACCAATAGCTCTACTTTTAAATGTAGCGTTATAGAAAAAGATATCATCATATTTTACTAGTTTTTTCTCTAGATAATCCAAAAATATCTCAAGCTTTTCTAAAAAACCATCTGGAAGCTCCCGTCTTACTCCCCCTGGATAGATATACATATGATATACCCGTCCACCTGTAAGCTCCTCAAAAAGATCAAGTATCAAATCCCTATCATAGATACTCCACTGACCAACAGTGCCTAGTCCTATTGAGCCACTTTGACCTGCCATCCACAACATCTGCGCTTGAAGTCTAGCCATCTCTAAAACCATCACTCTTATATATTTTGCTCTTTCGCTTATCTGTATTCCAGCTAAAGACTCAACTGCTCTTGCGAAATTTTCCTCATTTGGGTCTGGTTCTGGTACACAGATACGACACACTATGGTAAAAGCTTGTATGATAGTTCGTCTCTCAATTAGCTTTTCAAATCCTCTATGTAGATATCCTACATGAGTTGTAGCTTTTTTGATAGTCTCACCTAAAAGATCAAGCTCTACAGACATATTTCCAGTGATACCTGGGTGTTGGGGACCGTGATATATTTTGATAAGCTTTGTTTGTTTAGTTTCCATCACTTAAGTCCTCTTGCTCTTTTTGCTTTTTAAGATCTTCTAGCTCTTTTAGTTTTTTAGCTTCTGCTTTTCTTCTTTTTGTTTCAGCCTTTACATCTTTGTTGTCATCTCTTCCATTTTTAAAGCTATAGTTTTCATTGACAAAAGCTAGAGTATCAAACTCTCGTCTAAGTGGTGGTATATCAGCCCAATCCTCTAGTGCAAAATCTCCTAAAGTATTATTTCCAACAAACTCTATCCCGTACATCTCATGCAAGTCTCTTTCCATAACTTGTGATTGGGGAAAAATATCTTGTAAAGATTTAACTTTTTCATCATCTCTATTTATATCATATTGTACAAGTAGATTGATATCTCTTAAAGATGTTGTGAAGTTGTAGTTTAAAGAGAATATCTCATCTTCTATCCAATCTGTACAGCTTATTTGTACAAGTGTGATAAAACCATTTGATTTTAGAAAATCTATACTATTTAGTAGCTCATCATTTTTAATTTGGATTTTAAATAATCTTTCATTTTTTTCTATAACATCATATTTTGTTTTAATATCTTCTATCATTATATTTTATCCATAGTGGTATCTTTTATTAACATATCTTCTTGAAATGTGGGTGCTATTTTATTTTTAAATAGTTTTGTTTGATTGTTTTTATAAAACTCAAAGTTTTCTTTATATTTTTTATATCCTGCATCTTCATATCCCCATTTTACTTTCTCTTGAAGCTTTACAAACCCCTCTATAAGTGCTTCTGGTCTTGGCATACAGCCATTTACAAACATATCTACTGGGATATAATCATCTAGTTTTTTTATAGTATTGTAGCTATCCCAATACATTCCACCATTTATAGTACAACTTCCTAATCCTATCACATATTTTGGTTCACTCATCTGCTCATAACTTCGTATAACTCTTTTTAAAGTTTTTGGGCTACAGTATCCTGATACTATTAAAATATCTGCTTGTCTAGGAGTAGCAACTCCAACCACTCCTAGTCTTTCTATATCATATCTACTTGTAAAAGTTGGTGGCATCTCTATAGCACCACATCCAGTCCCATAAGCTAATACAAACATACTTCTACTATTGAACCAATCAACCGCTTTTTGAACTATAGATTGTGTACTTTTTAGTGTTTCATCTTCCTGTTCTAAACTTTTTTGGTAGCTTATAAAACCCTCTTCAAAACTTTTCATCCTTAAATCCCTTTTTATATCCATCTTTATACCCATAACAAGCCAAGAAGTCCTATAACTGTAGGAACTCTTACTAAAAACTCAACACTTTTAATTGTAGTAAATCTAGCATATACATTTCCTACAAACACAGCAGCGATAAAAAGTATAAATGTTTTGATAACCAAATCTACAAGATTATCAGCTCCACCTAAAAACAGATTTACCATAAGTAGTAGTTTTGCAAAAGAAAATATCGCACTTTGAGATACTGCTAGAGCTAAAAACTTACCACTAAACTCAGATGCAGGTCCACTATACACCTCTTGTGGGGCTCCCACTACATCAAAAGGGGATTTTCCCATAAAACCTAAAAACGATATAAAAGCAGCTATAAACAGAAGTGGATGGTTAAAAGCGTTGTAGCCATCACTTTGATTTGCCATAATTACACCTATATCTATAGTTTGATTTGCTACCATAAGCCCAATTACTGCTATATAAAAAGGTAGCTCCAAACCTATAAGTCTTGTAAGCCCTCTAGTTACTCCCATCACACCAAATGGATTTGAGTTACTCCCAACTCCAAGTGCATTTCCAAGTGGTCCTAAAACCATAAGATAAAGTACAACTATCAAGTTTCCATAAGAACTTAATCCAACTAAACTATCGCTATTATTTAAAAAAGGGATAAATAGTACAGTTAGCATAGCTCCCGTAGCCATGATAACAGGACCTGCATAAAACATCCACCCAAAATTTGTAGAGTTGTTTTTTGTAAATAGTTTTATACTATCAAAAAAAGATTGAGCGATACTAGGTCCAAATCTTCCATGAACTCTAGCAGATATATTTCTATAAAGTCCATAATATAAAAATCCAAAACCATAAGCTAAAATTATCATCATTAAACTATCAATAAACATTAGTTTACCCCCATATATAATACAATCGTAAACAATCCAAAGGTTACTAATACAATGGTTTGAGTATCAAAGCTATAAATTTTTTTTATCACACTTGAGCTATCTTTTGTGATATTTTCTATTTTTTGCCAAAAATATTTTGAACTATTTTCTAAAATAACTTTAATAAAACTTATCCTTTTTAGCTCTCTTCCCATTCCGTAACCGTAGTGTAGATTTGTACGCTCATCTGGTATCTCACCACAGTAGCTGATATCGTATCTATCTTTTGTTTTTATTGTTTTGTTTTTCAAGCTTACAAAGATAGCTAATATGATGATAAATAAAACTGCAAAACCACCCATGATAGCAACTCCATTAAATGAACCAATAGATGTAGATAAAGTAAAGATATCACTAAAGACAATAGGATCTAAACTTAGTGACTCAAGTATAGTGTTAAACATAGCTCTAAGTATATTTGGAAAAACACCTAAAACTATCAATATAATTGAAGTTATAATTTGTGGTATATAAAAACTAAGAGGGACTTTTTTATAGTTTTCATCACTTGTTTTTTGACCAAGGTATATCCCATATACAAGTTTATAACAGTATAAAAATGCTGAAGCTGAACTAAACATAACAGCCACTAAAAGTAAAGCTTTTTGTTCCTCTAAAAGTGTAGTATATATCAAAAACTTACTACTAAAACCACCAAGTGGTGGCATCCCTGCAAGAGATATAATACCAATCACTAATAAAACAAACTGCAATGGATAGATATAAAGTAGCCCACCCAAAGAGCTAAACTTTGACTTTCCAGTGATATAGATAATAGCAGCGATATTTACAAACAACAACAACTTTGTAAAGGTGTGTATAATAGTATGGTAAAGTGCAGCTTCAAATGCACTGCTTGATAAAATAGCTAATATAGTGATGATATATCCAACTTGTGCGATAGATGAATAAGCTAATAATCTTTTCATATTATCCTCATCTATTGCTTTAAATGTAGCTATGATAGATGTAATAACTCCCATGAAAGCCACAAAAGTAAAAAGATGAGTCTCAAGATACTTAAACGATATAAGTTGTGAAAAAAACAGTATAAAAGCAAAAATACCTGCTTTTGAGATGATGGCACTTAAAATTGTAGAAAAGATATCATTTGACTGCTCATAAGTATCTACTACCCAATGGTGAAACAGCACTATACCTGACTTTACAAATACAGCAATTAGCACAAGTATAGATATAGCCAAAGTTATATATGGTGGTATGTTTGAAAAATCAATCTCTTGATATAAAAAACTTCCACTAAAACCATATATAAGTACAATACTTGCAAGAAGGGAAAAAGCACCTGCAATATTAAACACTATATATTTTTGCAAAGTTCGCTTGTCTGCTGTTTTGGCAATGATAAAGTAGGTACTCCATCCCATAACTTCCCAACCTATAAAAAATGTTATAAGATCTTTTGCATAAAATATAAACCCTAAAGATGTAAGTAATAGGATATGTAAAAGTGGTGATCTGTTTTCATTTTTTACAACAAATAAAGATAAAAATACTATTAAACTCAATCCAAAAAATAGATTTCCAAGTGGTGTGATGGAGAAGTTAAACATTTGCAACCCCTTTTAAAAAGCTAGATGCTACAAGGTGACTTATATCTAAAAGCCAATTTGGATATACCCCTAGATACAAAATGATAAATGCAATAAAACCTAATGTTAGTTTTTGTACCAGTGGTATTTTGATATCCTCTTTTGGTTGACTATCATATCTATATCCTAAAAGTCTGAAAAAATAAACAGCCTCAACAACTGAGATGATCAAGATAATAGCTATGATACTATACTGCTCAATGGAAGCAAACCCTTTTAAGATAGTAAGTTTTGCTATAAAACCACCAAAAGG
>JAYEJC010000038.1:0-2170 GCA_034660335.1 Campylobacterota bacterium | reverse complement strand
AACCCACGACTTTAGTCTGGGCGTAATATAAGTTTAAATTGGCATTAGTCTGGACTAAAGTTGCGATTCCGAAGAGTTTAAAGTATTATTTCACAGTCTCAAGACTATGGAAGCGGGCTAAAATTTTGGTGATACCTACAGATGAAGAGTTAGAGACAGTAATACAAACAAAAAAACTACTCTAAGCTAATTGTCATATTTTGGCTTATTATGAATATACTAATTTTTGAGATATTTCGATATCTTTTTTAATCAAGGAATTTACAATATCGTTTAAAGAAAAAGTTTTTTGTTTATTTGTCATACTTTCAATAAAATATTTTTTAATATCTTTCTCTAAATAAATTGGTATATCCAATTCGTCAATTGGTCTATAAAACTTCCCCTGTTCTGCATCTGTAAAATCATATTCTTTCTTCATCTTGGACACCTTTTTTGATATACTTGTTTTTCTCTTTTAGTTGCCTTTCTAGCACTAATTACTCTCACAAACTCTAAACCATCAACATCTCTAAAAGTATGAACAACCAAAAGTAAAGTTTCTTGAAGTGATTTTCCTAAAATAATCCATCTGTTTTCCCTAGTTCCCATCGTCCCCGATGGGAATTCATACTTGTATTTTTCTATTTATAATTATTCAAACATCAATATACACTTCCATCTGGGACGATGGGAGCGAGTGAAAACTCTACCATATAATCTACGATATGTTTTAATTCATTTTTCTAGTTTTAGTGCCTGAATCTTAATACTTATAAAGATAAGTTACCAGATATATCTGTTATGATTTTATCTTTTGTGTCAAGGTCTATCATAATACTTTTGTTTATATCAAACTCTATATTTGAATAGATTGTTTTCCACTTTGAACCTTTTTGTATTTGTATCTTGTATGAACCACTTGGTAAAATCACTTGTGTTGGTACTATGACTTCATGAATTGCACTTGATACTTTACCATCTATTAATACTCTGTCTTCCAATGAGATAAATCTTAGTTTTATATTGTCTTTTACAGTGACAATCGAGATGAGACTTTTTCCACCGTTTAACTTATAGTCTTTTGTATTTAGTTTTTCTATTGTGTCATTTAGTGGTAATGATGCTATATTTATAAGTTTTATATCATTTTTCTTACACATATCCAATTTGTTGTATAGACTATTTTTTTGTTTTGATGATACCTCATATTGATAATTTCCCAAAAGAATTTTTTGTGATACTCTTTTTCCTTTTTTTATTTTCAGTGGTTTATCTAGCAAGTTATTTATCATGATAAAATCATTGTCACCATCAACATAATCAAATCTAACATAACCATAATGAACCCAGTCATCATTTGATAAGTTTATTTTTTGTGTATTGCTATTTGTAAAGTCCAATTTTACCTGCTTTGTTTCATAACAGTTTTTTGAGATGATTATCTCTTCTGTAAGTTTACAACTTACTTGGAATTTTAATGTATCTATTTGATTGTCTTTTATAAAACTTTTGTCGTTACTTGCATTTGTTATCCTTGATATATCCATACCATTGTTTATATCGTTTGTTATTTTAAACTGTTCATTTGTTCTTAGGAAGTTTAGATTCATATCACTTAAACTATCGTCGTTACCCTCAAATTCTACATAACATTTTCTTTTATTTGGAAATAGTGTTATATTAAACTCTTCATTTTTTATCTGCCCTTTTTTTATAACAATATTTTTTTCAAAAAGATTATTTATCCTTGGTTTTATTTCTAGGTTTATAGTTTTTTCATCATTTTTTAGATTGTTAAAAAATACTTTTGCATATACTTTATCATCTCTTTTTTCAAGCTCTAGCTTTTTGCCATCAACTTTTATATACTCCAACTCCTCTTCCCAATCCTCAAATGACACTACTATCTCTAAACCAGTGGGATAAGGGATAGTTATAGTATCTTTGTTTTCTCCCTCTTTTGGTTCTTTTTTTACAGTATAGTTTTTGTGTATCTCATCATAGTATTTAGGTATAACTACTACTTTTATATCTCTTTGTGATTGTTCCTCTTCAAATTCAATATTATTATTGGTGTATCTATTTCCATTTGCAAATATCTCTTGTCCATTTATAAGGACTTTGTTTATCTTTTCTTTTTCATACTCTTTATCTATTGTTAAAGTAAAGTTTTTACTACACCCACCAA
>JAYEJC010000037.1:0-2197 GCA_034660335.1 Campylobacterota bacterium | reverse complement strand
AAAAAAGCAACATTTATGTTCGCTCTTTCAAATACAAAAACAGCAAATATAGATGGTATCACACAAGCAGGAATACCAGGTATGATACATCTTACCCCTACACTTGATAGTGAATTTGTATGCACAGGGGAAGTGCGAAGTTTAGAAGATATAGCCAAAACACCAAAAGGAGTACCAACTCCAGCACTTATAACAAGAGGTATCCATTTATTAAGTCCATATAGTGATATAGAGCTTTTAAATCTTGGTTTAGAGGTGAAGCCAAAAATAGAATATTTTACAACACATAATTTTGATATAACTCCAAGTGGTGCTATAGATGAAAAAGCTTCAATCAATGCACTTGAAATTTTTCAAAAAGGTTTAGAGTTTGGACAAAATTATAAGTGTAAAAATGATTATATAATATTAGGTGAATCAGTTCCAAGTGGTACTTCAACGGCAACGGCAACTGCTTTATCTTTAGGATATGATGCCAAAGATAAATTTTCTAGTAGTTTTAAAAATGTACCAAACTCTATAAGGGATACAACTATACAAAAAGCCTTAAATAATATAACAAGTGAAGATGATATATTTGCAAAACTATCAAAAGTAAGTGATAATATGCTTATATTTAATGCTGGATTTATATTAGGTTTAAATAACTCTACCCCTATAGTTTTAGCAGGTGGGACACAGATGGTATGTGTACTTTTAATAGTAAATAAAATACTTCAAGAGATGAATGGACAACTTAACACTTCAAACTTATCTCTTTGTACAACAAAATGGGTATATGAAGATGAAAATAGTGATATAAAAGGGTTGATTGAACTACTTGATTTTCCACTTAATACTTATTATAGTGATTTTGACTTTTCACTATCAAACCATCCTGCACTAAAGCTTTATGATGAAGGTGAAGCAAAAGAGGGTGTTGGGGCTGGTGGGGCTTTGATGTATGGATTTTTAAATGGAGTTTCAAAAGAGCAAATCACATCACAAGTGGAAAAGTTTTTAGGATAGTTTTATGAAGATTTTATATTTTGGTGGACAAAAAAGTGGGAAGAGTAGATTAGCTGAACAAAAAGCACTACAACTTAGCAACGCAAAACCTTATTATATAGCTACTTATGATAATAGCTATGATGATAAAGAGATGGGTAATAGAATAAAAAAACACCAAAATCAAAGAGAAGAAAAATTTATAACTATAGAAGAGACAAAAGATTTACCAAAAGTGATAGAAGATACAAATACTTATTTGGTAGATTGTATCTCTATGTGGATTTTAAACCATATTGAAACAAGTGAAGAGGAACTAATAGAGCAAATAGATACTTTAGATAAAACTAAAGCAAATATAGTTTTTGTACTTAATGATGTAAGTAGTGGAATAATACCATTAGAGTATCAAAGTAGAAGATTTGTAGATATGAGTGGAATTATAGGGCAAAAATTAGCTTCAATTTGCGATGAAGTATATGAAGTAAAAATTGGTATTGGGGTGAAGATTAAGTGAATAATTTTATAAAAGGTATTTTATATGCTTTATCTTATTTTACTATTTTACCTGTAAAACTAAAACACTTTGAAGCTAATAAAAAATTCTATAAAGGTGTAGTTTATGGAGTTCCATTAGCTGGAGCGATACTGGGTATCATAACTGTTTTACTTTATATTGTATTACCATTTCCAATTATATATAAAGCTATTTTTGTCTCTATTATCTATCTTTTTTTATATGGATTTATACACCTTGAAGCTGTTGCTGATACTATTGATGGTTATTTTGCAAGTTTAAGTAATAAAAATATTTATGATGTGATGCACGAACCTCAAATTGGAGCTATTGGAGCTATTGGGACATTTTGTTTTTTATTATTAAAAATATTGGCTATTGGATACTTACTTTATATGGAGCAGTATCTATTTATAATTATTGTTTTTATTTTAAGTAGAGCTTCAATTTTTGGTGCTTTAGAGCTTGAGTACCATAAAAAGAGTAAGTTTATAGCTTCACTTCAAGATAGTTTTAAAACAAATATTATTATAAAAATATTGTTTCTCCCTATAAATATTTTAACCAAATTTATTTTAAACCGTATCAAAAAACAATTAGGTTTTTTAAATGGGGATACATTAGGATTTAATATAGAGTTAATAGAATTAATATTGTTAAATATAGGAGTGTTACTTTGTTAGAATATGCACA
>JAYEJC010000036.1:0-2207 GCA_034660335.1 Campylobacterota bacterium | reverse complement strand
CATATATATAATTCTAAACAACATAGGTACATAATATATCTTTTTTGGATAATACAAAATGATACAAGATACTTATGAGATTATATTATGAGTACGCTTACTATTCGTTCAAATTTTGTGATATTAAAATCTTCTATATAAAGATTACTTAAACTATATTGTAGTATATTAATGTAATATTAAAATGTAAAAAGGACTCGTATGATTAATATGACACTTACAAGTTTACGAAATACAACTAATTTTTTTGATATAGATGATGTAGCAACTATAGTAAATGGCAGGAAAAAAGAGGAGATAGGATATTTTGTACCCAAGGTTTTTAAAGAAGAATTTGAAAAGTTTACTTTAGAATTACAGAAGAAAAGAAAAAGAAAACTATTACAAAAAGTACTAAAGGCTTCAAGAAAAGATGCTATAGAAGATGGGACTGTATCAGATGGAATTAAATAGAGGTGATATTTGTTTAGTTAATTTTAACCCAACAAAAGGTGCAGAAATGGGTAAACTTAGACCAGCAATCATTATAAGTACCAAAGAAGACAATGACATCTTAGATACAGTTGTAGTAATTCCTCTTTCAACTGTAATAGAACCAAATACTATGCCATATAGATTTCATATAAACTCAAGAGATAAATTAGAAAAAAATAGTGATGCTTGTATTTATGAGATAAGAGCATTAAGTAAAATTAGAATAAAAGAAAAACTATCTAAATTAAGTTATGATGAGACAAAAACAATCCAAAAATGCTTATGTGAAATAGTTGGCTAAAGAGAATTTTACTAGTTCCCATCGTCTCTGAGACTGTGAAATAACCTAAAATAAGTTAGGTTATTTTTCCAGTATTTTCCTTTTTTGTTGATAAAACTGTATCATAAAAATAATTTGTGAAAAATAAGCCAAATATACTCTAAACAACAAGATATATTCCTCTATATCTTTCTTTATTTGGGTTAAATCTTCTTCTTTTATGGCTATTATCAGTTTTTTAAACAGAGTTATCCCTATAAGGTTTAGCATTCGTTTAAAATTATAGGTAAACATTATCAAGGCATTTTCACCTGATACTTTCTCTTTCCCTCTTACTAAAAAGTGATCCCAGCCTAAACTTCTTTTGATTGTACCAAAAGGGTGTTCTACAATTGAGCCTCTTTTGTTTACTATATCTTTTGCTTCTTGTGTTTTCATTTTTTGTTTATGTTTTTCTATAATCTCTTCAAATTCCCATCTATATATCTGTTTGTATGGTGTTTGAGTAGGGATGCATTTATCTTTTAAAGGGCAGCTTTTACATACTGCACTTGCTCCTGCATATATAAAGTTAATTTTACCATTTTTTATTTGTGGTGCAGTTCTTCTTTTAAGTTCTTGTTCATTAGGACAGATATAGCAATCTTTCTCTTTGAGGTATTTAAACTCTTCTCTTGTAAATTTACCTTTATCTTTTTGAAATTGTAAGCCATCAGATTATGTGCTGGCTTTATCATTAAGCTTGCATCTGGGTCTGTACTATTAAATTGAGTTTTATCAAGCTTTTCTAGTAATTTTAAACTAGCAGATAACTTTTTTTAACGCGTTCAGTTTCCTTATGACATTTAGTCATAAGTTTGCCTTCTCTTCTATTTTAATTTTCTTAAATCTTTTGGTAGTTTTTCTATAAGTTTCTTAGGTTGTTTTTCTTTATCTTCATACTCTAATGATGTTAAATACTTTGTTATATCTTTATCAATTTCTATTAAATCTTTATCTAATGTTTTTTTCATAATAAGTTTATTTTTACTTGCATTGGCTCTTCTTGTGCTTGCACTCTCTTTGAGAAAAATGCACCATCAAGTGCTTTTAATCCATCACCTATTAAATCTATATTTTTACATAACAGTACAAACTCTTTAAATACTTGTTTTAATGCTTTTGGATTGTTTTTACGAAAATCAGAGATTGTATGATAGCTAGGTGTTAAACCACTTGTTAGCCAAATAAGTTCAACATTCCTTTTACACTCTCTTTCTAACATTCTACTACTTCTAATTTTATTTAAATAACCATAAATATATATTTTTAATAATAAAGATGGACTATAAGCTTTTTGTCCATCATCTCTTTTACTTTTTCTAGTATCATCAAATCCTAACTCTTTTAAATCTAATATATCTACATATGATTCTATTACTCTTACAGAATAATTATTCGTTCAGTTTGCCTT
>JAYEJC010000035.1:0-9696 GCA_034660335.1 Campylobacterota bacterium | reverse complement strand
TCAATAAAAAAGTGGCTTTTATCTTAAAATAAACTAAAATTTTAATATTTTACTTTTTACGAAATCTATAATACCGTAAATAAAGGTGCTATAAATGGTATTTTTAAATTTGGTCGGATTTACCTATATATATTATTTTTGTTTTAATATGTTACAATTTGAATAATATAATATTAAGGAGAAAATATGAAAAAAATGGTAAAAAATACACTACTATCTGGAGCAGCAATAGCTGTTTTGGTTGGTTGTGGGGGTAATCAGCTGGATGTTGCTAAGTATCAAACAAAGATTAAGGTAAAAGCTGAAATACCAGAAATTTGTATGCCTCTATATAAATCAAATATGCCAAAAGTTGCTGTTATGGAGTTTACAAATAATTCAACTTTTGGTAAAGCTGAGATAGCAAACTCAAATACTGAATCAGAAACATCATCAGTAAGTACAAATAAATCATCAGCTGCAATTGGTTTAGTAGCAAATACACATGGTGTTGGACTTGGTGTTTCAAAAGAAAATATCTCAACAAACAATACAAAATCAAACTCAAATACATCAAGTGTAAAAAGAAGTGTTGATGCAAAACTATCTTCATCTGTTACAGGACCACTTGAAACACTTGTAGTAAACTCAGGTGGAGCTACACTTTTTACAAGATCTGATATGGATAAAGTTGATGCTGAATTAAAATTCCAAGATAGTGGATTAGTAGATCCTGAATCTGCTGTTGCATTTGGTAAAACATCAGGGGTAAAATTTATTTTAACAGGTTCTATTGATAATGTTGATCAAAAGTATAGAGACAATTCAGCTGCTGCTGATGGTGTAGCTAAACAAACAGGTCAATCTGATAATTTAGGTGTAAAACTTCTAGGCGCTGCTTTATCTATGGGTGCTTCTATGACTGATGGTATGATTATCACTACTAAACTTACAGTTAAAATGATCGATGTAGAGACAGGAAAAATTGTTTTTAGTAAACAACTAGAAGAATCAGGAAATATAGGAAAAATTAGAAATCCAAATTATGATCAAGTTGTTGGTGGTATAAAAAAAGCTATGTTAGAAGCATTACCAGAGTTAAAACAAGATTTTGCTACATATTTTGCTGTTAAAGGATATATCACAAAACTAAGAAAAGATGGTGATGATGTAATAGCTCAAGTTAGTATAGGTAGAGATCAAAAAGTTGTTGAAAATCAACTATTTACAGTATATAATTTTGAAGAATCAGAAGATGTGATGACAGGGGCAAAAACTTGTGATGTTATTGAAACAACTACAAAATTAAGAGCATCTCAACAAATACAACCAAAAACTACATGGGCAACTGTAGAAGAGG
Source organism: Campylobacterota bacterium (assembly GCA_034660335.1). Classification (GTDB taxonomy): domain Bacteria; phylum Campylobacterota; class Campylobacteria; order Campylobacterales; family Arcobacteraceae; genus JAIOSF01. The sequence continues at coordinate 8,357 of JAYEJC010000035.1, read as the reverse complement.
GTGAATGTTCTAGTCTAAAACTAAAACAACTAGTACAAAAATCACACGAAAAGGCTGGTTTTGAAGTACCTTTCTAAAAAAACAATTATCTCAACAATTGCAGCTTCACTTTTATTTAGTGGCTGTGTTGGTGGACTAATGCCCCAAAAACAGCAAAAAGCAAAAACACCAATGTGGTATATAGATGCACCATCAAATAATAATAATTTTATTTATGGTGAAGGTAAAGCTACAACAGTAAAAGAGGCTAAAAACAATGCCTTGAATGCTATGGCATCTAGACTTGTTGTAAGTGTTGGTTCTAGTATGAAAACAGTCACAAAAACATCAAGAACAGATACTTCAAGTAGCTATAGCAAAGATATACAAAAAGATTTGCAAGTAGATGTTCAAAAGATTAAATTTACAAATGCAAAAGTTGAAAAAAGTGATCAAGTTGGAGATAACTTTTATATACTTATGAAAGTAAATAGAGAGATACTTTTTAATAATAAGAAAAAAGATTTTGATATTATTGATAAAAGTGTCACTTCTAAGTTTGATTCATTAAAAAATTATGGAAAATTAGAGCAGATACATATCTTGCAAGAGATATATCCAAAAATAAGAGATGCAAAAAAACAAGCAGTTGTTTTAAATGCATTGAACAATAGCTTTGATCATGGTTCATATGTGAAAAGATATGATATATATATTGACCAGATTTATAATTTGAAAAATGACTCAACTATAGAGGTTAGAACAAATAGCAAAGATAGATATTTTGCTGATGGTTTAATTGATATGTTAAATCAACAACAATATAAAATATCAAATAATGATAATAGTGATATTTTAATTAAAATTAATAATAAAATAAAGTATAGTATAGCAAGAGGGTGGAATATAGCAAAAGTAGCTACAACACTATCTGTATTATCAAATAATAAGATTGTTTCAAATAGAACTATCACTTCTGTTGGTAGATCATCAACTTCAAAAGAGAGTGCATTAGAAAATGCATCAACTAGCTTTTTAAAAAGTATTAAAAAAGAGAGTTTAGATAAAGTTATCTTCTCAAAATAAAAAGAGTCATTAAGACTCTTTTTTAAACATTAGTTTTACAAATATCATAGCAGTCATAATCACATCATTGATAGCATCATGTTTTGCCAATCTAGGTAAAGATAGCTTGTTCATTATAGTGTCAAATCTTAAGTCTATATTTCCATTTGGGTATTTTTTGATCATCATATCATAATATAATCCAGATACTTCAAATTGTTTATTTGGAAGTTTTATACCAAATTGAGGTTTTAAGTACCTATTTATCATAGCTACATCAAATTCTAAATAGTATCCAACCAAAGGACGATTTCCTACAAAATTAATAAACTCTACGATAACATCATCAATATTATGTGCATTTTTTATATCACACTGTCTAATATGATGAATTGTAATATTCTCTTTTGTGAGCGGTTTAGTTGTTTTTACAAATCTTTCAAATTTTTTACTATGCAGTATTTTATTATTTTTTATAATAATAGCACCAATAGATATAATCTCATCTTTTTTTGTATCTAATCCAGTTGTTTCACAATCAAAACAAACATATTCATCTCCTATATAAGGCTCAAATAGATAGTTGTATTTTTGATCTTTTAGATTTTTTTTATTTAAATAAGTTTTTAGTTTTTTAAACATATCTGTACTTTATGAAATTTGATTTAGTTTATAGTGAAATGTTATAAACTTTTTAAACTTATTTACAATTTTTAAACAATCTTTTAATAAATCTTTTTCCAAAGTAGTTAGTTTTGATGGATTTATATAGTTATCTAGTTGTTCACCTGAGTCTATTTGCATAAGTCTAAATCTTAATCTTAGTGTTAATAAGAAATTAAATGACTCAATAATCTCACTAGTAAATTCTCTATCTATTACACCTAAATTATTCAACTCTTTTAATCTTTCAATTGTATTTGTTGATGTTACTCTATTTTCAATTGATAAAGCTCTTGTACCATGAACTAAAGTAAAAATACCACCTTTTTTAATATCAAACTGATCTTTATGTTGGTTTTTATCAACAATAAAATCACTAAAAAATCCAAGTGGTGTTTCAAACATATTTGTAGGTTTTGCAAAAAAACTATAAAAAGATGGTGCATTTAAAGATATTGTATATAGATACTCTTTTAATTCATCTAATAGATCTTTTTTTCCAGCTACACTAATGGCATCAATAAATATAGCCAAATTCATCAAGCTATCTTCGTTTGGTTTATGTATCCAGTTAAATATAGTATCTCTAAAGTCTGATTGTGTTTGTACCCAAAAAGGGTTTGAGATCATTATATTTCCATCGCATAAAGGATATCCAAACTCTACAAGATGATTTGTAAATTGTTGAGTAAAATTATTTAGTTCATCTTTATTGATTTTGCAATTATCATGTAGTATCAAAGCATTGTCTTGATCAGTTCTTAGGATTTGTTCACCACGCCCCTCACTACCCATGATGATTAATGAGGAGTTTTCTTTTAATTCTAAAGGTGCTGTTATATCAAAAAGTTTTTCAAAGAGTTTTTCGTTTAGTGTAGATACAAGTTTTGAGATATATCTAACCTTGACACCTTTTTCATATAATGCACGGATAGTTTTAATAAACTTACTACTAGCCTCTTTTAGTTGTTCTATTGTTGTTGCACTATCTATTAGTTTGCTAGTTGATTGTGTGTGTGAGGCAAAAAAGCTACTAAGGGAAACTATATCCAAGATACCTACTATATTATCATCTTTTTGTACAACAATTCTTTTTAGTTTATCTTTTGACATCATAAGCTGTGCATTAAATAAAAAGTCAGTTGCATTAATATATTTTAGATTATATGTAGTAATAGTAGATATAGGTTGATCTAGGTCAATTCTATTTAATATAGCTTTTTTCACAAAATCAGAATCTGTAACTATACCTATATCACCACCTTTTGATTTTACTAACATAGCTTGTATATTGTTTTCTTTTAGTTTAGTAACAGTTTGATGTATCGTTTGGGTTTCATCTACATATATTGGTTTTTGCAAATAAGCATCCTCTACTTTTGCAACAGCAAAGTTTAGGAGTTTTTTATTTTGTTCATTTTGTGTATTTTGGTTTAGTTTTTCAGATATAGATGAAAAAAAGTATCTCTCTAAGGCTTCATTTTGATACATAAATTTCAAAAAAACATCTTTTGGAAGGGTATAACAAATAGACTCTTGTGCTGTTACATATGTGTGTTTTGTTTTATTTTCTATTAAAATAATAGGATCAAAAAATTGTTTTTTTGAGTATATAGCAGTGACTTCATCGTCTTGTTTTTCTTGAACCAAACCTTTAATGATAAAATACAAAAAATCAGCTTTTTGATCTTTTGTTATTATCTCCTCTTCATTGTTGAAATATATAATATCAAGAGAATCAGAAATCTCCTGTAGTTCTGTAGTTGATAAGTTGTTAAATGGCTTAATATCTTTTATAAAACTTCGTATCTCTAGTAGACTCATATCTTGTATCACCTTTATAATAATTTATATTATTATAGAAAAATAGTATAGCATTAGTATAGCACAAAATAGCAATTCTTCTTTTCTATATATTTATAAAAAACTTGATACAATACAAAAATTTTAGAAGGAATTATGGTATGGATAATATATATGCGTTGAATATTGAGAGGGCAGTTTTAAGTTCAATAATGTTTGACCAAGATATTATAGAAGATATTTTAGGTGTTTTAAAACCGAGTGACTTTTATCTACCAGCACATCAAAAAGTTTTTGAAGTTATGAGAGATCTAAATAGTGCTGATATGCCTATTGATGAAGATTTTATACGAAAAAGAGTAGATAGCAAAGAGGTAAGTGACTCTGTACTAATCGAGGTTTTGTCAGCAAATCCTATATCAAATACAATGGCATATGTGTCTGAGATAAAAGATGGTGCAGTCAAAAGAGAGCTAACTACACTTGCAACAACTATCAAAAAGCTAACTATAGAGGATAATACAACAGCTCTTCAAGCGGTCGATACGATACAAAATGAGTTATACAATATCACTATGGATAGTGCAAGTAGTGATCTTAAAGATATGAAAGTGATTATTCAAAATACTCGTGAACATATACTAAAAATGCAAGAAAAAGGGACCTCCCATCTTACAGGGCAAACTACAGGTTTTTATGCACTTGATAAAAAAACAACAGGTTTTAACTCTGGAGATTTAGTGATAATAGCAGCTAGACCTGCTATGGGTAAAACATCTATTGTATTAAATACTACTCTTCAAAATCTTGAAAAAGGTGATGGTGTTATTTTCTTTTCACTTGAGATGCCTGAAACTCAACTGATGATAAGACTTCTTAGTGCAAAAACAGGAATACCTCTTCAAAATGTAAGAAAAGGGGAGTTAGACCCAGAACAAGCAAATAAAGTAGAGCAAGCATTTCAAGACTTAAGCAATAAAAAACTTTTTGTTGATGATAATGGAAATGTAAATATTAATCAGCTCCGTGCAAGAGCTAGAAAAATAGCACAAAATGAAGATAATAATATTAAAATGATAATAATAGATTATTTGCAGCTTATGGGTGGTACAGGTGGTACAGATAGAAGACTTACTGTTGATGAGATAAGTAGGGGACTAAAGCTACTAGCAAGAGAGATGCAAATACCTATAATAGCACTTTCACAGTTAAATAGGGGACTTGAGAGTCGTCCAGATAAGCGTCCAATGTTAAGTGATATTAGAGAGTCTGGTGCTATTGAGCAAGATGCTGATATTATTATGTTTGTATATAGAGATGATATCTACAAAGAGAGAGATGAGCAAAGAAAAGAGAAAGAAGCTGCAGATAAAGGGGAGACATATAAAAGTGCCTTTATAAACAAACCAATAGAAGAAGCTGAAATAATAATAGGTAAACAAAGAAATGGTTCAACAGGTACAATCAAACTAGACTTTCATAAAGAGCTTACCAAATTTGTTGATAAAGAGGAGCCATTTGGTGCAGCACCTGTTATTACAAGTTTTGAGTCAGTATCAGATGCTAATATACCTACAAATATAGATATACCACCAGATATACCACCTGAAGATTTTGGTGCTATATCTGATACAAATATAGATATGCCAGATATTTTCTAAATACATTTTTGTTACATTTTATTAGTTTTTGGATAAAATCACACAATATATTAATACATAGGATTAAATAAAATATGAAACAACAGTATAAAACATATGGACAAACTTGTGATTTTTTACAAGAATGTGTAAAAAAATACCCAGACCTTATCACAATAGAATCAATAGGTAAAACATGGGAAAATAGAGATATTATGTTAGCAAAGATATCGCTAAATGTTGAAAATGCAGACTTAAAACCTGCTATGCTTTTTACAGGGACAATTCATGCAAGAGAGTGGATAGGAAATGAACTAGCTGTATCTTTTATAGATTATTTACTTTCAAACTATAGTTCAAATCCAAAAATACTAAAAACATTAACCAAAAATACACTTTATATAGTGCCATGTTTAAATCCAGATGGCTTTGAGTATAGTCAAGCTCATTTTTCTTTTTGGAGAAAAAACAGAAGAGATAATGGTGATGGTACATTTGGAGTTGATTTAAATAGAAACTTTAGTATAGGATATCAAAAATCATCAGATACAGCATCAAATGTCTACAGTGGTCCACAACCATTTAGTGAACCAGAAACAAAAGCTATGAAAGATTTCGTAGATAATAGGGAAAATATAACAATAGCACTAGATTATCATAGTCAAGGAAATGTTTTTTTTCCTGCTCATAGATTCAATCACGAATCTGAGATTGATGGTACAGACTTAAATACAATATGTTCAAATATGAATTATGAAATTCAAAAAGTCACAGGAAGAAAATATGGAATCCATAGAGGAAAACCACCTACAAAGTTAATAAGTGGAAGCGGAAGAGAGTATTATTATTCTCGTGGAATTATAGCTGCTGTTGTTGAAGTGGGGACTAGAAATATACCTGATTTTATGCAAAATATGAAAGAGAGTATAGATGAAAATATACCAGCACTTTTAAGAACATTAGGTGAGGCACAAAATTATTCTAAAAATGCACCAAAAAGGGTTGAAAATTTTCATATAGAAACATATACAGCAAGTGAGGTTACTCTTGCATGGGATTATCCGTGTTGCAAAGATATATATTTTCAGATTTTTAGAAATACAGAAAACAAAGAAGCTTGTAATGAATCAAATCTAATAGCTCAAACATACAAAACTAGTTTTTGTGATATTCAACTTCAAAGTGGAACAGCTTATTATTATTATATTCGTGCTGTTAATAATTTAACAAAAGTAAAATCACCATTTGCTCCAAAAACAAAAATAAAAACAAAATTAGAACCAGATGAATTTAGTAAAACTATATTTCCATTAAGCAAAGATGTAGGGTATGTTGCGAGTAAATTACTTGAAACAAATCGTAAACATTTTGGTACAAATTCACTTTTTATAGGGGTAAATGAGACAAAAGGTGTTAACTATGGGGTGATGAGGTTCAACCTTGATATAATACCAAAAGATGCTATTATCAAAGATGTAAGAATATCTCTTTATCCATTAAATCGAGTAAATGCAAAGATTGAAAAATTTGGTGAGTGGTCTATATCTTTTGTAGATCAAGATAGTGTTGCAGAGATTACTGACTTTGAACAAATAAACAATGGTAAAATTATTCAAACTTTAGGGCAAGCTATACCATCAGAAAAGCTAACACAAGGTATTTGGAGTCATTGGAATTTTAATGAATCGGAAAAAAATATATTACAATCTCAACTAAAATCCGGGAAAGTATTATTTAAAATATCTGGACCAACAGAGCTACCAATCGGTCGAGATTCTCAAATGATGATGTTTGATTTAGGGTATGGTAGATTTGGTGGTGGATTGCACTATAGACCTAGTATAGATATAAAGTATACTATACCAAGTCAAGAGATAGTCATAGAAGCTAGTGATATCACCTCAATAAAAAAAGAAACAAGTATAAATGATGAATTGATTTGTGGCTTTGATGAAGATAAAAATAAAATATATGGGCTTATGGAGTTTGAACTTGATGCTTTACCTAATCCAGATGAGACTATCATCACAAGTAGTTATATAGAGATCAAAAACAAAAGTGCAACCAAAACAAAACAAGATATAAGATACAATGTTGAATTTGTTGATGTTGATGATGCTAGTTGTCAAAGTATAAAAAATCGAGATAGAATAGAATTTATAGGCTATGAGGTGAGTAGATCAGATCTACAAAAAAACAAAACACATAAATTTATTTTTGATTATTATTCATGTTTGGCTTTAGAAAATGTACACAAAGATAATAAAAAAGCAAAATTTATTATCAAAGCAACAGCAGCAGATATAAAAAATCATATAGTACAATGGTATGGAAAAGATAAACAAAATAGTGTAAAACTTGTAGTAAACTATATAAATAGAAGAAAAGTGCCAGTTGATCCTATTAAAAATCTTACAAAAACAATTGAAAATAATAAGATAAAATTATCATGGGAAAATCCAGCTTGTGAAGACTTTGCTGGTGCTTATGTGGTAAGAAATAGATTTCATCAGCCAAAAAACCACCTAGATGGTGATAAAATATATGCAGGAAAAGATAGCTATACATTTGATGACTTTGGAAATGTAAATATAGATAAATATTATGCTGTATTTACATATGATGATGTACCAAACTATAGTGAGCCTGTTATTTTAAATCATAAGATATAAAAGAAATTTTACTAGTTCCCATCGTCTCGAGACTGTGAAATAACTTATATTCATAGTTACAAATCAATGTGTAAACTAAAAAATAAATCATTTCGGAACCCACGACTTTAGTCTGGGCGTAATGTGAGTTTAAATTGGCATTAGTCTGGACTAAAGTCCAGATTCCGAATAGTTTAAAGTGTTATTTCACAGTCTCAGGACGATGGGAGCGAGAAGTATTTCTAAATAAAATAATCATCATTTTAGTAGCTTCCAAAACAGCTTAATCAATAGTGTTTAGCATAGTAGTGGTAGCGTTATTCTAAATAATGCTCCTGTGTATTGTATATCTTTGTAAATATATTTTGTATTACTTACACTAATAGTTCCTTGCATACCATCTGTGATAATATGATAAGTCATATGTAGACCTAGACCTGTACCTTGACTTTGGTGTTTTGTTGTAAAATATGGTTCAAATATTTTATCAATTATATCAGTAGGTACACCACCACCATTATCCTTGATCTCAATAATTACATTTTTATCTATTTTT
>JAYEJC010000034.1:0-9953 GCA_034660335.1 Campylobacterota bacterium | reverse complement strand
GAAAGATTAAGAGTCTAATAAAATAAACTCTGGTGGAGTTTAACTCCACCATATTTATACTAAATTAAATTATATAACTACTTAAGGTTTAATCCTGTTTGTACTATATTATGTTCTAATCCTAAAGCTTGAGAATCAATACCCAAAGCTATTCCAACCATTTGTGGCAAATGAAGAACAGGAATATCAACTGTTCTACCAACCTCTTTAGAGATACCATGTTGCTGAACATCCATTCTTAAGTGACATAATGGACAAGGTGTTACCATCATATCAGCATTTTGATCTATAGCATCAAGCATTGCTGCTCCACTTAGTTTATTTGCAGTTGCTGGATTTTGTAGCTCTACATGAAAACCACAACATTTATTTTTTGATTCATAATCAACTGCATTTCCACCTAAAGCTGTAACTAAATTATCTAAAGATACTGGTTTATATGGATTTTCATCACCATTTGTTTTGTTTTGAAGGTGACTTGGTCTTATATTGTGACAACCATAAAAAGAAGCAATATTTATATCACTCATAGGATTTGTAACTTCATTGGCAATTTTATCATACCCATAATCATCTTGAAGTGCATATAAAAAATGTTTAACTTCACTTGTACCTTTGTATTCAAGTCCAACTTCTGCCAATTTCTCATTAACTTTTGCTTTTAACTGCTCATCATTATCAAGCCTATCTTTTGTCAATGATGTATTAAGCTGACAAGTGTTACAAATAGTCACCATTGGAAGTCCAAGTTTTTCTGCATAACATAAATTTCTAGCATTTAAAACCAAAGACAACATATCATCAAAATCTTGTAAATGACTTGCACCACAACAACTAGCCTCATCTAATAATACCAACTCTATCCCTAATTTTTCAGCAATAGCCATAGTTGACTTTAGAAGTTCAGGAGTAGATTCTCTTGCTGTACAACCTGTGTATAAAGCGTATTTTAATTTTTCCATAGTTTACCCCTACTAATATTTTGATGTTGAAGTAATCTCAACAAGTTTTTTAATTTCATCTAAGTTTTTAGATTTTGGCATATTCCAAGGAAATACTATTTTCCCTCTTTTTAGCATAGCAGCAGCTTCAGGTAGATGCTTAAGTACACCAATATTCCCTTCACTATATCTAACTAACTCACCCTCATCTAAAATACCATGTTTTACAATTGACCATTTAAAACCAACTGCATGTCTAACCGCAACATTTTTAAGTGCTTTCTCCTCTTCAAATGTTTGAAGATGAAGTTTTGTAATTTTTCCTATTGGATCCAACTCTTTAGGACAAGCTTCAGCACATTCATTACATTTCACACAATCCCAAATACCACTTCCTAACTGTTGTAAATTTTCAAGTCTGGATTCTTTTGCTGTATCTCTAACATCAGCATTAAATCTCCAAGCTTTTACTAAAGCAGCAGGTCCTGTAAACTCTGGATTTACTTCAACAGCAGGACAAGCATAAAAACAACTTCCACACTGAATACAATAATCAGCCTCACTTAATTCTTCTGCTTGCTCTTTTGTTACAATATTTTCAGCTGTTGGTGTTTCATCAATATTTGATACTAAATATGGTTGAACAGAGTTGTATTTTGACCAAAAGTTCTCTTTGTCAATAACCATATCTTTATATGCTCGTTTTATATCTTGTGGTTCTATTGTTAGTTCATCACCAAAAAGTTCAGCAAGTTCAAAAACATTGTCTTTACATGCTAGTGTTGGTTTTTTGTTTACTTTAACTGCACAAGAACCACAAATACCATGTCTACAGCTTCTTCTATAAGAAAAACTACCATCATGTTCCCATTTGATTCTATTCATAACATCTAAGACAAGTTCATCTTTATTTACATCCATATCAATTGTATCATAGTATGGTAAATAATCTGTTTCCTTATTAAATCTAAATACTTTAAAAGTTATTTTTTTTGTTTCAATACTCATCATCTATCCTTAATAAGTTCTCTCTGCTAATTCATGATTACCAAGAACTACATCCATATATTCTGTAGTAAGCTCTCCATTCTCATCCATATATGCCATTGTGTGTTTTAAAAAGTTTTCATCATCTCTTGTTTGATACTCTTCTCTATAGTGAGCCCCTCGACTCTCTTTTCTTAAAATCGCACCATCTACTATAAAAGCAGAGAAATCAATCATATGACTTAACTCAACAGCTTCTTGTAAATCTGTATTATAAATTTTTGATTTATCATCTATTCTTATATTTTTAAATCTCTTTTTTAACTCTTTTAAAATCTCTTTTTGTTTTAATAATGAGACCTCTGTTCTAAATACACCAGCATTATCAGTCATACTTTGTTGAAGTTCATCTCTTAAAGCAGGAACTCTTTCATCTCCATTTGATTTTCTAATAGTTTCAAGCCCTTCTATAGCTGCTAATCCATTTTCTTGTGATGCGTCTTTGAATACTATCCCATTTTTTATATCTGATACAATAGACTGACCTACATGTCTACCAAAGAAAAGTGCCTCTAAAACTGAGTTTGCACCAAGTCTATTTGCACCATGTACACTAACACAAGCACACTCACCAGCTGCATAAAAACCTTCTACTAAATCTTTTGTATTTTTTCTTACATGTCCATCAACATCACATGGAATTCCACCCATTGAATAGTGAGCAGTAGCTGCTATACTAATAGGTTCTTTTATCATATCTTGACCTAAAAATGTGATAGCTAAGTCTCTTAGTTCTGGTAGTTTTTCATTTATTAAATCTGCACCTAGATGTGTTAAGTCTATTTTAACATGATCTTTATCTTCACCACATCCACGACCCTCTAAAATCTCTTGAGTGATAGCTCTTGACACAACATCTCTAGAAGCTAACTCCAATTTATTTGGAGCATATTTTTCCATAAATCTTTCACCTTTAGAGTTGAAAAGTTTACCACCCTCACCTCTTGCTGCTTCAGATATAAGCACACCTGAACCTGCTATACCTGTTGGATGAAACTGTACAAATTCCATATCTTCAAGAGGCAAACCTTTTCTTGCAACAATAGAGAGTGCATCTCCTGTATTTGCATGTGCATTTGAGTTGATTTTAAATGCTCTACCATATCCACCTGTTGCAAACATAACAGCTCTTGCATTAAAAATCATAGGTTTGCTATCTACTAAATCATAAGCAAATACACCATTTACTTTACCATCTTCATATAATAAATCAGATACATAATACTCATCTTTGAAATCAACGCCATCTCTATGTGCTTGTTCATATATAGTTTGTAATAATGTCAAACCTGTTCTATCTTTTGCATAACAAGCTCTTGGACTAGACTGCCCACCAAATGGTCTTTGTGCTATTTTGCCTTCATCATCTCTTGAAAAAGCAGCTCCCATACTTTCAGCCCATCTAATAGTTTCTGGTGCTTTTGAACACATAAGTCTAATAGCATCCTGATCACCTAAATAATCACTACCTTTAACTGTATCAAATTCGTGGAGTTCTATACTGTCTTCAGCACTTAAAGCAGCATTTATACCACCTTGAGCTGCACCTGAATGACTTCTTAGGGGGTGTAGTTTTGTAAGTACACAAACACTTAACCCTGCATGTGCAGCTTCTCTTGCAGCTGCACAACCAGCTAGTCCTGCACCAACAATAACTACATCATATTTATGAATTGGAATACTCATATTCGTACCTCTTTTTTAATATTTAAATTATAAATTTGTTTGATTCTAACAAATTATTTTATAAAATGAGTTTAAATCTTTTAAAACAAATTATTCCAAAGTATAAATGTTACAAAGTGAAGCAAGATTTTTTTTGATTATTGTATCTACTAATCAATAAATTTACCACTACTAATTCTTTGAGCATCCATAATCTCAATCTCTCTAGCACCTGAAATAACTATTTGAGGATCAAGTTGATAATCAAGTGTTTCATCTCTATTTTCATAATCCATTGAGTTTAATATGGTTTTTAATACTTCAAGCCTTGCCTTATGTTTGTCATTTGATCTTATCACAGTCCATGGAGCATTATGTGAGTGTGTTCTTTTTATCATATTGTATTTTGTATTTGTGAAATCATCCCATTTTTCTTGAGCTTGAACATCAATCTCACTTAATTTCCATTGTCTTAAAGGATCTGTTTTTCGTCTTTCAAATCTTCTTGCTTGTTCATCTTTTGTTACACTAAAATATAATTTTACTAAAATTGTACCCTGTCTTGTCAAATCTTTTTCAAACTGTGTAACACTTTTCATAAAATCATCATACTCTTTTTTTGAACAAAAATTAAAAACTGATTCAACCATAGCTCTATTGTACCAACTTCTATCAAATAAAACTATCTCTCCACCTCGTGGAAAATGTTGTATATATTTTTGATAAAACCACTGTGTTTTTTGCTCTTCTGTTGGTTTTCCTAAAGCTACTACACGATAATGTTTTTCATTCATATATCTAGTAACTCTTCTTATAGTTCCACCTTTACCAGCAGCATCACGACCTTCAAATAAAATAATCATCTTTTGTTGAGTATTTTCAATATGTGTTTGTAGCTTTATTAACTCAGCTTGATATGGCTTAAGTTCTTTCTCTTCATCTCTTTTTCTTTTAGCTTTAGATATCTCTTTTTTTTCAGATTTTGTAGTTTTAAACAGTTCTATTAACTCATCAATTGAAACATTATCTCCATCTATCTCTATTATATTATTGTTTTCCATTTTTTTCCTTTACTTGTTTTTATAATTATACCAAATCAAAATCATAACTATTGCTTAAATAGCAAAAATATTGCATAGAAAGTACAACTTGTATTACCTGTGAGGATATAATCGAAAAGCTACTTTTCAATATGTAGTTTAACCTTTGATAGTAACATTATAGTAACATCACTATCTGGTTATATAGGGTACTTCTAATAAATTTTATTTAAGATTAAAGAACTATGCCTCTAATCATAAAATATACCATTGCTGATAATAATGCTGCTGCTGGAACTGTAATAACCCAAGCTGCAACTATTTTTTTAACTGCATCTCTTTTTACATATTGTACTTTTTCTGCACTTTTTAATTGTTTTTTTGCAGCTTTAACTTTGCCCTCTTCCTCATCTATTGTTTTATATAAATCAACAACTCTTTCATAATCAGCTTTTCTTTTATCTTTTTTTGCTTCTAATGTTTTTAATTCACTATTTAAAGCTTTTAGTATCTTTTTTTCATCTTCTAATATCTCTTGTTCTGTTATTATAATCTCATTTTTTTCATTTTTTGCAAGATATTCTCTTAAAAATCCAACACCAAATATACCACCAACTGCTATATGTGTTGAAGAGACTGGAAGACCTAGTTGTGAAGCGATAATAACTGTAATAGAAGCAGCCATAGCAACACTAAAAGCTCTCATTTGATCTAATTCTGTTATCTCACTACCAACTGTTCTTATAAGCTTTGGTCCATATAGTGCTAAACCAATAGCAATACCAATAGCACCAACAGCCATAACCCATAGTGGTATTCCAGCTTTTGAAGATATACCACCTGTCATAACTGCGTCATTTATAGCAGCAAGTGGTCCAATAGCATTTGCAACATCATTTGCACCATGTGCAAAACTTAAAAGTGCAGCAGCAAAAATAAGTGGAACAGTAAATAACATATTTACCCCTGCTCTTGTATTTTCTATCTCACTTGCTTTACTTGCAACTGTTTTCTTTACAATAAGATAAACAACCAACGCAATAATCAATCCAAAAATTGCAGCTATTAAAAAAGATGGTTTTTTAGCGTCAGGTAAAAATACTAAAATATCAACAATAGATGGCCAAACTTTTTTTAAACCTTTTAGAGTCAAATATGTAACAAAAGCCCATGACATAATAGCAACGAAAATAGGAACCCATTTTACAGCTGATGTGACTTTGTCCTCTTTATATACCATCGTTTTTTTAATAGAATATAGAAAAATAGCTGCTATTACTCCACCTAACACAGGTGATATTATCCAAGAAGCAGCAATTTTAGCCATTGTACCCCAAGCTACTATACTAAATCCAGCAGCAGCAATACCAGCACCCATAACACCACCAACGATAGAGTGAGTAGTAGAAACTGGTGCTTTAAAATATGTAGCAAAGTTTAACCAAATAGCAGCTGCTAAAAGTGCTGCCATCATAGCCCATATAAAAGAATCTGTATTTCCTCCAAAAGCAGCAATATCAATGATACCTTTTTTAATAGTTTTTACAACATCACCACCTGCTATTAAGGCTCCAGATGCTTCAAAAACAGCTGCTATTACAATAGCACCACCCATTGTTAATGCTTTTGATCCTACTGCTGGTCCTACATTGTTAGCAACATCATTTGCACCAATGTTCATAGCCATATAAGCCCCAAAAAGTGCTGCTATTGCTAAAAACATATTATTTGGAACACCGCCTGTACTTAAAAAACTAAAAGTAAGAACAGCAACCATAAAAAACAGAGCAAACCCTAACCTAATAAAATCAATCCCACTACCTTTTATCGCCTCTTGCTCCATCTTTTTCAATGTAAGAATCTCCATATCTTTCTTTTTTGTAAAATAGTTTTTATTTACAACTATTTTGTATTTTCGTATTGTACCCCTATTAATTTTAATAACTAATATGTTATTTTATGCAAAAACATATGTTTAGTTATATTATATAGTGATTTAACATAAAAAAATATGAAATTTCCCAATTTATATTACAATTTAGCAACTATTTAAAATAATATAAAACCTAGGAAACAATTTGGTTACAATTTTAGCTTAATCTTAAATAAAACTTATTAATGAATTATACTGTATAACGCCGCTAATATTTAGCTTATAAATATTGATTAATCATTAATTTGCTATAATAAAGCTATATTAATACAAAGGTACACAGTGAACTATAATAGTCTTAAAATTCAGATGATTGATTTTTTAAAAAATGAAGTTAAAAAAACAGGTTTAAAGAAAGTTGTTGTAGGTATAAGTGGTGGACTTGATTCTGCTATAGTTGCTACTCTATGTAAGGAAGCTTTTGGTGATAATATGCACGGTGTATTTCTTCCATCTCATTTTTCTAGTGATTCTAGTATCATTGATGCAAAAGAGTTATGTGACAAATTTAATATATCTTATGAAGTTGTTGAGATAGCACCCATGGTAAAAGGATACTTTGACCATATCAAAGACTCTACACCTTTAAGAGTAGGAAACTTAAGTGCAAGAATGAGGATGTCTGTACTATATGATATAAGTGCAAGAGACAACTCACTTGTAGTAGGTACATCAAACAAATCAGAAATACTTTTAGGTTATGGTACATTATATGGAGATACTGCTTGTGCTATAAACCCTATTGGTGAGATGTACAAATCTGATGAGTTTGAGTTTGCTAGATTTTTAGGTATTCCTGATTCAATTTGTGATAAAAAACCTAGTGCTGATCTTTGGGAAGGTCAAAGTGATGAAGATGATTTAGGGTATAGTTATTTAGAGATGGATAATATTTTAAAACAACTAATTGACGATAATAAAACAAAAGATGAGCTTATCTGCCAAGGTGAAAATAAAGAACTAATACAGATGCTTCAACAAAGAATCAAAGCTAATGCTTTTAAAGGTAAATTACCAACAATTGCAAATTTAGATTTTAATAATTAAATAATAAAGGATATTATAATGTTACAAACACATAAAATAGAGAGAGAAATTCCATTTTTTAAGCCTACTATAGATGAAGAGGAATTAACACAAATTAATGAGATATTAAAAAATGAAAAAATTACAAATAAAGTTGAAGAGCTTGAAAGAGAGATTTCTGAATTTATTGGTAGTAAATATACTATTGCAACAAATAATGCAACAGCTTCTTTGCATTTAGCACTAAGCTCTATTGATCTAAAAAGAGCCGACAAAGTACTAATGAGTGTAAATTCATTTCCAAATTTACCTGAGACTGTAAGACACTTTGATGCTGAACCTATTTTTATAGATATAGAATCAGATGGTTTTAATATAGATTTAAATAAATTAGAATCTTACCTAGAAGAGAATAACTCAAAAAAACTAAGAGCTCTAATGCTGACATTTGTAGCAGGTGAAATACCAAACCTAAACAAAGTTTATGAAATAGCAAAAAAATATAATATACTAGTAATAGAAGATGCGACAAGTGCATTAGGTGCAATGTATGAAGATGATATGGTAGGTTCACTTCAAGCAGATATGACAATATTTTCTACAAACTATTCAAATAGTAAAAATGCTATTAGTAGAGGTGGTTTTATTGTTACAAATAATGAAGATATTGCAAATAGAGCAAAACTACTAAGAACTCATGCTATAAATAGTAGCTATGATGCTTATGGAAATTTAGATTATATATATGATGTTGTTGATATCGGTTTTAAATACGATATGACAGAACTTGAAGCGGCATTTAACTTAGCACAATTTTATAAAACAAATACTTTTTGTGAGAGAAGACAAGAGATAGCAGCTATTTACAACAAAGAGCTAAAAGATGTAAAACATATCATAAGACCTACTTTTAATGAAGATCATATTTTTAGCCAATATATCTTAAAAATAACAAAAAACAGAGATGGCTTTGCAAGAGCATTAAAAGAGGAAAGTGTAGCAACTGGATTGCACTATATACCTCTACACCTTTTATCATACTACAAAAAAAAGTACAAATTAAAAATAACAGCTTATGGAAATGCTTTGACTAATTATGGTCAGATTTTATCTATTCCTATATATCCATCTATGAGTGATGAGGATGTTTTATATGTATGTAATACAATAAAAAAAGTATCTTCAGCTTGGATATAGATATTGAACCAATTTTTAACTAAATGGGTAGAACAATATCTTTTCTACCCTAACCCATTACAAAAACTTATCTCTGTTTTGATGTTTCCTTTTACAGTTTTATACTGTATTATTACAGCTTATAAAAGAATTTCTGCAAAACCTTTTGATTTTGGCATACCTATTATTAGTGTAGGAAATCTAGTAGTAGGTGGAACAGGCAAAACCCCTTTGACAATCAAACTAGCAAAAGATAAAAAAGATGTGGCTATTATTTTAAGAGGCTATGGAAGAGAATCTAAGGGTCTTTTTGTAGTTTCAAAAAATGGTAAAATTTTAGAAGATATCAAAACAAGTGGTGATGAGGCTATGGTATTAGCAAACCAACTACCAAATGCAACAATAATAGTAAGTGAAAATAGAGTAGATGCTATCATAAAAGCAAGAAACTTAGGTGCAAAACTTATATTTCTAGATGATGGATATAGCAAACATAATATTTTAAAATACGATATTCTTATTAGACCAAAAAATGAACCAGAAAATATTTTTTGTTTACCTAGTGGTGGATATAGAGATACAAAAATGATGTACGCATTTGCTGATTTGGTTTTAAAAGATGGTACTGATTTTCAACGAGTTGTTACTTTTATGAAAAACAACAAAGAGATAAAAGATATTTCAACTGATACTATACTACTAACAGCTATATCAAAACCACAAAGACTACTAGAGTATTTACCAAAAGGTATAGAGATGATAAGTTTTTCAGATCATTATAATTTCACACAAAATGATATAGAAAATATCCAATCAAAATATCCAAATAAACAGATAATAACAACAGAAAAAGATATGGTAAAACTAAAACAATTTAATCTTGCAAATATATATCTAATGAAATTAGATATACAAATAGAGCAAAAAGCTATAGAAAAAATAGATAAATATATAAAACAAAAAAGTGTTTAGCTAATATTTAGTAAGGAGATAAAATAAATATATTTTTTTCATCTTTGTATTTGTATTTTATACTATAATTATTTGCTTCTAATATATGCTTAACAATATAAAGACCCAAACCAAAACTTTGATTTGACTTTATATTATCTCCTTTAAAAAATG